>SSSX01000403.1 GCA_015657735.1 Zoogloeaceae bacterium | reverse complement strand
GTCCAGTTCCAGAACAACACCGCCTCGCCGACCACCTCCGGCGCCAGCCGCGCGCTCACCTGGAGCATCACCGACGCCAATGCGGTCAGCGATGCGGGCGGCGCCCAGAGCGCCAGCGGCACCAGCTACCTGACCATCCGCGACGTCAACGACGCGCCGACCATCGCGCCGGCCAGCTCCTCGGCCAGCTATACCGAAGGCGCGGCCAGCGTCACGCTCCCCACCGTCGTCGTCACCGATCCGGACGCCGGCGAAATCGTCACCGCCACCCTCACGCTGGCCCAGCCGTCCGCCGGCACCCTCAGCGTGCCCAGCGGCGCCAGCTACACCCCCGGCACCGGCGTGTGGACCTTCACCGGCAGCGTTGCCAACGTCAATGCCGCGCTGGCTGCGCTGCAGTTCATCCCGGCCACCAACAACGACGTCAACACCTCTATCGCCATCAGCGTGGCGGATGGCGGCGAAGACGGTGCGACGGCTGCCACCGGCAGCATCAGCCTCAACGTCACCGGCGTGAACGACGCCCCGGTGCTCACCCCGTCGGCGCCGGTGCTCACCCCGCTCACCGAAGACGACACCGCCAACTCCGGCCAGACCGTCGCCAGTTTCCGCGGCGCCATCGCCGACGTGGACAGCGGCACGCAGCCGGGCATCGTCATCACCGGCACCACCGATGGCAACGGCCACTGGGAATACCGCATCGCCGGCGGCAGCTGGACGGCCTTTGGCAGCGTATCGCCGACCGCCGCCATCGCGCTGGCCGACAGCGACCGCATCCGCTTCGTCCCCAACGCCGAGAACGCCACCAGCGCCAGCCTCAGCTACCGCGCCTGGGACGGCACCGGCGTCACCGCCGGGAGCGGCGTGAATGCGTCCAGCACCGGTAACGCCACCCCGTTCTCGGCCGCCAGCGACACCGCGACGATTGCCGTCAGTGCCGTCAACGACGCGCCGGTGCTGGCCGCCGGCGATTCGACGCTGACCTCGATCAGCGAGGACGACACCGCCAATGCCGGCCAGCTCGTCTCCGCGCTGCGCGGCGCCACCACCGACGCCGACAGCGGCGCCGTAGAGGGCGTGGCGATCACCGGTCTCGACGCCGGCAACGGCAGCTGGCAATACTCCACCGACGGCGGCACCAGCTGGCACACGGTGTCCGGCGTGTCAGCCGGCAACGCCCTGCTGCTCGCCGACAGCGACCGCATCCGCTTCGTCCCCAACGCCGAGAACGCCACCGCCGGCAGCCTCAGCTACCGTGCCTGGGACCACAGCACCGGCACCGCCGGCAGCTATGCCGACACCAGCATCAATGGTGGCACCAGCGCCTTCTCGAGCCAGCAGAACAGCATGGCCATCGCCGTCACGCCGGTCAACGACGCACCGATCAACGACGTGCCGCCGAGCTACAGCGGCGACTTCCGCACCGACGGATCGCTGCGCCAGGACGGCACCGTCACCGCCAGTCCGGGCCTGTGGCACGACGTCGATCTGGGCGATCCGGCGATCACCTACCACTACCAGTGGGAAGTCGCCGACGACGCCTCCGGCACCGGCGCCCACGACATCGGCGG
>SSSX01000402.1 GCA_015657735.1 Zoogloeaceae bacterium | reverse complement strand
GTGCATGCCGGCATGGTTGAGGGCTTCGATCAGCGACTTGTAGGATTCGGTGAGATCGACGTACTTGCCGACGAAGGCGATATCCAGGCTGTTCTGCGGGTTGTTGAGCGCATCGAGGAGACGCTCCCAGATCGACAGATCGGCGGCGCGGGCGAGGATGCCCAGCTTGTGGCAGACGATCTCGTCGAGCATCTGGTCGTGCAGCATGCCGGGGATGCGGTAGATGGAATCGGCGTCCAGGCATTCGATGACCGCTTCGGGCATCACGTTGCAGAACAGCGCGATCTTGCGGCGCTCGTCGGCCGGCACCGAGCGGTCGGCGCGGCACAGCAGGATGTCGGGCTGGATGCCGATCTCGCGCAGTTCCTTGACCGAGTGCTGGGTCGGCTTGGTCTTCAGCTCGCCGGCGGTCGGGATGTAGGGCAGCAGCGTGAGATGGATGAAACAGGTGCCCTGACGGCCTTCCTCGATGCCCATCTGGCGGATGGCCTCGAGGAACGGCAGCGACTCGATGTCGCCGACGGTGCCGCCCACCTCGACGATCGCCACGTCGGCACCTTCGGCGCCGCGCTTGACGTAAGCCTTGATCTCGTCGGTGATGTGGGGAATGACCTGGACCGTCTTGCCGAGATATTCGCCGCGCCGCTCCTTCTTGATCACCGCCTCGTAGATCTGGCCGGTGGTGAAGTTGTTGCGCTTGCCCATCTTGGCGCTGGTGAAGCGCTCGTAGTGGCCGAGGTCGAGGTCGGTCTCGGCGCCATCTTCGGTCACGAAGACTTCCCCGTGCTGGAAGGGGCTCATCGTGCCGGGGTCGACGTTGATGTAGGGGTCGAGCTTGAGGTGGGTAACCTTGATGCCGCGGGATTCGAGAATCGCCCCGAGGGAGGCGGCGGCGATGCCCTTGCCCAGAGAGGACACGACACCACCGGTAACGAAGACGTATTTGGTCATGACACGGGGGACTTCTGGAAAGGGGAATGATAGCCGATCCACCCCCCTCTATTCAACGGGAGCCGCGCTCCCGGTCGTGCCATGGTGCCGTGGCGGGCACTCAGTTGTCGCGGATGAAGTCCCGGTTGATGGCGCGGAACTGCTCCGTCGCACTGCGCTTGAGCCATTCGAAGGCCACCATCTCGCGGGTCACGAGCTCGACGCCATGACTGCGCATGCGGGCCAGCGCCACTTCGCGGTCGGCCGGCTTGCGGGAGCCGACCGCGTCGGTGACGACGAACACCTCCTTGCCCTGCCAGCGCAGCTCGAGCACCGTCTGCAGCACGCAGACATGGGCCTCGGTGCCGACGACGACGACCTGCCGCCGCTGGTCCACCGCGGTGTCGGCGAGGCAGTCTTCGGCCACGCACGAAAAATGCGTCTTGGTGACGAGCGTGGCGTCGCCGGCCGCCGCCAGCAGCGGCTCGGCCGTCCGCCCGAGCCCTTCCGGATATTGCTCGGACACCACCACCGGCACCCCCAGCCGGCGCGCAACGCCGGTCAGCCAGACGCAGTTCTTCAGCACCTCCGCGCCGTCGGCGATGGCCGGCAGCAGACGCGCCTGCACATCGACGACGAGCAGGCTGCACTTGTTGGAGTCCATCAGCATGGCCGCCCTTCCCTGTCAGGACTGCAGTTCGGGCCGCGCCCGGAAGTTGTCGAGGGCCGCCGGATTGGCGAGCGCCTCGACGTTCTTGACCGCCTCGCCGTGCACCACGGCGCGCACCGCCAGTTCGACGATCTTGCCGCTCTTGGTACGCGGAATATCGTCCACCTGCACCACCTTCGCCGGCACGTGGCGCGGCGTAGTGTTGTCGCGGATCGTCCGGCGGATGCGCGCGACCAGCGCATCGTCGAGCTGCAGCCCCTCGCGCAGCCTGACGAAGAGCACCACGCGCACGTCGGAGGCATCGCCTGGCGGCCACTGCTGGCCGATCACCAGCGATTCGACAACCTCGTCGAGCTTCTCGACCTGACGGTAGATTTCCGCGGTGCCGATGCGCACGCCGCCCGGATTGAGCGTCGCATCCGAACGGCCGTAGATGATCAGACCATCGTGGGCGGTGATCTCGGAATAGTCGCCGTGACACCACACGCCTTCGAAACGGCCAAAATAGGCCGCGTGATACTTTGCGCCGTCGGGGTCGTTCCAGAAGCCGATCGGCATCACCGGGAACGGGCGGGTGCACACCAGCTCGCCCTTTTCGCCGCGCACCGGCTGGCCGGTTTCGTCGAAGACGTCCACCGCCATGCCGAGCCCCCGGCACTGGATTTCGCCCGACCATACCGGCAGCGCCGGATTGCCGAGGACGAAGCACGAGACGATGTCGGTGCCGCCCGAAATCGACGACAGGCACAGGTCGGACTTGATCTCCCGATAAACGAACTCGAAGCCTTCCGGCACCAGCGGGCTGCCGGTCGAGAACATCGCGCGGAGCGCCGACAGGTCGTGGGTGGCGCGCGGGCGCAGGCCGGCCTTGGCGATACCGTCGATGAACTTGGCCGATGTGCCGAAATGGGTCATTCCCTCGGCCTGGGCGTAGTCGAACAGGATCGCCCCGTCGCCGATCATCGGCGAGCCGTCGTAAAGCAGCAGCGTCGCGCCGGACGCGAGGCCGGACACCAGCCAGTTCCACATCATCCAGCCGCAGGTGGTGAAGTAGAACAGCTTGTCGCCGGGCTTCACGTCGCCGTGCAGGCGATGCTCCTTGAGGTGCTGCAGCAGCACGCCGCCGGCGCAATGGACGATGCACTTGGGCACGCCGGTGGTGCCCGAGGAATACATGATGAACAGCGGATGCGCAAAGGGCAGCGGCGCGAACGGAATTTCGGTTTCGGCCAGGAAGGGCTTGACGAAATCGGCCAGCATGCGCGCGTGATGCACCGCGGAAAGATCGTGGTGCGCGTGCACATACGGCACGACGACGACCCGCTTCGCCGACGGCAGGCCGGCGCTGATCGCGGCCAGGCGGTCGAGGCAGTCGACGACCTTGCCGTTGTAGTAGTAGCCATCGACCGCCACCAGCACTTTCGGTTCGATCTGGCCGAAGCGGTCGAGCACGCCCTGCACGCCGAAATCCGGCGAGGCCGACGAGAAGATCGCGCCGATGCTCGCCGTAGCCAGCATCACGACGATGGTTTCGGGCAGGTTCGGCATCCAGGCCGCAACCCGGTCGCCGGCGACGACGCCCATGTCGCGGAGCGCGGCGGCGAAATGCGCCACCTGACGGTACAGATCGCCATGCGACAGGCGGTTGTGGACCCGGTCCTCACCCCAGAACACCAGCGCCTCGCCGTCGTCGCGGCTGCGCAGCAGGTTCTCGGCAAAATTGAGGCGCGCCTCCGGAAACCAGCGCGCGCCGGGCATCCGGTCGGCGTCCGCGAGCACCGTCGTGCCGGGCTGCCCGATCACTTCGCCAAACTCCCAGACCGAGGTCCAGAACTCGGCCGGCTCGGCCACCGACCAGGCGTGCAGCGCGCCGTAATCGGGCAGACTGCGGCCCCAGCGGGCCTCGGCCTGGCGCGTGAAGACGGTGATACCGGCAGCGGCGACACGACCGGCATCGGGAACCCAAAGTGGGCGATCGGCGATGGGATAGCTCATCAAAATTCTCCTGCGAGAGTTCAGACCGTCAGCTTACCTTGACACGGATTTCATCGGGGAGCGGAACCGACTTGCCGGTCCGCGGATCGGTCCACACAACCTTGGACGCACCCTCGGCATAAATGCGATCATCGCCTTCGACGCTCAGTTCGTACCAGGTCATCACGCTGCTGCGGCCCGGCTCGCCGGCATACATCCGCACGATCACCGTCGCCGGGTAGTTGATCGGGATCAGGAAGGTGCAGCTGGCGTTGATGATGACCGGCGCCACCGGGTTGTCGGGGTGCACCAGCGAACCGGCCTGCTCGAGCCACTCGACGCGGGTCTGTTCGCAGTAGCGGAAGTAGATCGTGTTGTTCACGTGGCCGTAGGCATCCATGTCGCCCCAGCGCACTGGAATCCGGCTCGTCATTTGCAGTTTGCGGGATGCGTGGTGTTCGGGTGCAGCCATGTTCATGATCGGTATTCTCCCGGTTGGTCGTTGTGGACAAAAAACCGTTCGCCGGGGCCTGATCCACTCCCCGGCGCACGCCGAGTCAATGTAACATACGCCTGCGTATGTTGGCCGCAGTCGTCTGCCTGCCCGCCCGCTCCGGCGGGCACCGGGAACAGCAACAGGCATGGCACAGCAGGGCAAAACAAATCGAAAAAATCATCTGGAGGTGACACGATGGAACGCGATTCCATGGAATTCGACGTGCTGATCGTCGGCGGCGGCCCGGCGGGCCTGGCGGCGGCGATCCGGCTCAAGCAGCTGGCAGCAGAAAAGGGGCAGGATTTTTCGGTCTGCCTGATCGAGAAGGCGGCCGAGATCGGCGCCCATATCCTTTCCGGCGCGGTGGTCGACCCCCGCGCCCTCAACGAACTCCTTCCCGACTGGAAGGAGCTCGGCGCACCCCTCAACACGCCGGTCAGCGAAGACCGGGTGATCTTCCTGTCGGAAAGCGGCGGACGCCAGGTTCCCAACGGCCTGCTGCCCGACTCCTTCCACAACGAAGGCAACTACATCGTGCGTCTCGGCAATCTGGCCAAGTGGCTGGGCGAACAGGCCGAGGCGATGGGCGTCGAGGTCTATCCGGGCTTTGCCGGCGCCGAACTGCTGTTCGACGACTCGGGCGCGGTGGCCGGCGTGATCACCGGCGACATGGGCGTGCTGAAGGACGGCACCCACGGCCCCAACTTCCAGCCCGGCATGGAACTGCGCGCCAAGTACACCTTCTTCGCCGAAGGCTGCCGCGGCCATCTGGGCAAGCAGCTCGAAGCCAAGTTCAACCTGCGCGACGGCGCCGACCCGCAGACCTACGGCATCGGCATCAAGGAGCTGTGGGAAATTCCCGCCGCCCAGCACGTCCAGGGCCTGGTGGTGCACACCGCCGGCTGGCCGATGGACACCGCCACCTACGGCGGCGGCTTCTGCTACCACCTCGAAGACAATCTGGTCGCGGTCGGCTTCGTCGTCGGCCTCAACTACACCAACCCCTTCCTGTCGCCCTTCGAGGAATTCCAGCGCTACAAGACGCACCCGGAAATCCGCAAGTTCCTCGAAGGCGGCAAGCGCCTCGCCTACGGCGCGCGGGCCATCGCCGCCGGCGGTCTGCAAAGCCAGCCGAAACTGGTCTTCCCGGGCGGCGCGCTGATCGGCGACGACGCCGGCTTCCTCAACGCGGCGCGCATCAAGGGCAGCCATGCGGCGATGAAGTCCGGCATGCTCGCCGCCGAAGCGGTCTACGCGGCCCTCGCC
>SSSX01000401.1 GCA_015657735.1 Zoogloeaceae bacterium | reverse complement strand
GCAGCTCGGCGTTGGGCATGCCCCACAGCAGGCGCAGGCCGATATCCATCGGCACGAAGCGGTCGTCGCGGCCCCAGATGACCAGCGTTTTGGCGGTGATCTCGCCGAGGCGCGGGCCGACGTCGGTGAACTGTTTGGGGTTGGTGGCCAGGCTCTTGACGAAGTTCTCGAGGTGATCCTTGCGCGACATCATGTTGTTGAGGCGCGCTTCGATCAGTTCGTCGGTCAGGCTGCTGGCGTCGAAGACGAAGACGTTGAGCATCCGCTTGAGGCTGTCGAAGGTCGGTTCGCGGTACAGCCCCTGCAGCAGCTTGATGCCTTCGGTCGGCATCGGCACGAACTGGCTCGGGCCGCCGGTGCCGCCGCCCATCAGCACCAGTTTGCCGACGCGGCCCGGGTTGGCCAGCGCGAAGGCCACGGCGCTGTGGCCGCCCATCGAGTTGCCGATGATGTGCACGCGGTCGATGCCCAGCGCATCGACAACCGCCTTCAGCGTGCGGCCGTTGAGCTCGGACCGGGAGCCGGTGCACACCACCGGATCGCTCTTGTTCCAGCCCAGGCAGTCGAGCAGGATCACCCGGTAGCCGGCGCCGGCGACGGCATCGACGTTGCGGTAGAAGTTGGCCCAGCCGCTGGCGCCGGGGCCGGAGCCATGCAGCATGACGACCGTCTCGGCGCCGGCGCCGCAGTCGTTGTAGTGAATCCGGACGTCCTGCTCGTCGACGCGGACGTTCACAAAACGGCTGGTTTCGGCTTCAGTCAGCGGCGCGGCGGTCGGGGTGGGGTGCGTCATCCTGTTTTCCTTTCTCGGTGGCGGGGCCCGGCCGCTCAATGCGGCCGGAGGCGCTTGCCTGTTCTTATGAACGGCCAGTAGAGCACGCCTGCACGGCCACAGCACGCGCCGCGTGGCGGACGTCCACTGCTTGCACAAAGACGTTTAGCGGATGGAGCGGTGGCGGAAGCTCGCCGGCGCGTGGGCGAAGATCACCGAGAAGACCAGAATCGTCCAGAACAGCGCCGGCCGCGCGGCGGGGTCGGCGGCAAACCAGCCCAGCAGCGCAAACTTGGCGAGCAGCGACAGGCCGGCGTATTCCTTCAGCCACAGCGGGTTCGACCACGCGTCGAGCCCGGCCATCGCGAAGCCCGACAGCACCATCAGCCACACGAAGACGTCGGCCGGCGCGCCGCCCGCCAGCAAACCGGCGCCGACGCCGACCACCGGCCAGATGAGCGGCCCGCAGCACCACCCCCAGCCAGCGCCGGCCGGGAAAGTCGCGATAGGTGGAGGACGTTGCCGGATGCATCGCTCAGAGCTCAGCCCGCGGCTCCCAGGCATAGCCGCGGCGGTCGAGTTCGGCGGTGATCCGCGCCATCGCCGCCGCCACGCTGCCGGCCGGCCCCTTCATGCCCAGTTCGATGTGACGCGGCAGGCCCTCGCCGCCCACGCTGGGCAGGCTG
>SSSX01000400.1 GCA_015657735.1 Zoogloeaceae bacterium | reverse complement strand
GGTGGTGATCGCCCTCGACCGGATGGAGCGCGGCACCGGCAGCCTGTCGGCGGTGCAGGAGGTGCGCGACACCTTCGGGATTCCGGTGCTGGCGGTGGCGACGCTGACCGACCTGATCGCCTATCTGCACGACAGCCCGGCGCTGGCCGCCAATCTGGATGCGGTGCAGCGCTACCGCGAAACCTATGGCGTGGCGGGCGAAGGCTGAGCGCATGCGACGCCGGATCCTGTTCCTCGCAGTGTGGGCCGCCTTTCCGGCGTGGTCCCAGACGCCTCCGAAAGGGAGCGTTTTCTGCTGCACCGACAACGGCCATCAGGTGTGTGGTGACGTGCTGCCGATGCAGTGCTATGGCAAGGGCTACAAGGAAATGAGCCCGCAGGGCACGGTGCGGCGTCTGGTCGAGCCGCCGCTGACGCCCGAGCAGCTCGCGCGGCGCGAGGCCGAGGAGCGCGCGCGGCGGGCCGAGCTGGCACGTCAGCGCGCCGAGTTGCGCCGCAACCAGTCGCTGCTCGAAACCTATTCCAGCGTCGCCGACATCGATGCCCGGCGCGACCGCGCCCTCGAAGGCGTCGATCAGGATCTGAAACGGGCCGAAGCCCGCCAGGGCCAGCTCCTGAAGAAGCGCGAAGGTCTCGAGCGCGAGGCGGAGTTCTACCAGAAGCGCGCGATGCCGGCGCCGCTGACCGCCGCGCTGCGCGAATCGGACAGCGAGCTGGCGGCGCAGGGCTCGGTCATCGAGGCCAAGCGCCGCGAGATCGAGGCGATCCGCACGCGCTACGAACAGGATCGCCAGCGCTACATCGCGCTGACCGATTCGCTGTCGCGCGGCGCGCCGCGCGGAACGAGGCCGGCGCGCGTTGCGGTGCCGGCGGGATTTCCGGCCGGCGCGGCGGCTCACCGGCCGGTGAATGAAAACATGCGTTTCCAGAAGGCCCGGGCGGGCCTCGGGGGCCGATAAGGTTTATGGCCGCCGTTTTGGTGCGTGCTAAACTGTGCCCATATTGAGGCGTTAGTTCGCCAGCCGGTATTGAATATTGGGCGGCCGCGGCGTATTGAGTACACTTTTCAATTCGCTTCCGGCCGCCCGGGTTCCCAGTCATGCTCCGATACAAGATCGTTCCGGTCACTCCCTTCGAACAGAATTGCTCGCTGCTGTGGTGCGATGTCACACGGCGGGCCGCGGTCGTCGACCCGGGCGGGGATGTGGATCAGATTGTCGCCGCCGCCCGCGAGCTGGGGCTGACGGTCGAGAAGATACTGCTGACCCACGGCCACATCGATCACGCCGGCGGCACCGCGGTGCTGGCGCGCCAGCTGGACGTGCCGATCGAAGGGCCGGAGCGCGAGGACAGCTTCTGGATCGACGCGCTGCCGCAGCAGAGCAAGATGTTCGGCTTTCCGCAGGTCGAGGCGTTCACGCCCGACCGCTGGCTGGCGGACGGCGACGTGGTCCGGGTTGGCGACGAAAGTCTCGATGTGCTGCATTGCCCGGGGCACACGCCGGGGCACGTGGTTTTCTTCAGCGCCTCGGCGCGGCTGGCGGTGGTCGGCGATGTGCTTTTCGCGGGGTCCATCGGCCGGACCGATTTCCCGCGCGGAAATCACGCCATGCTCGTGAATTCCATCCGCCACAAACTGTGGCCGCTGGGCAAGGATGTGGCTTTCATTCCCGGCCACGGGCCGATGTCGGATTTCGGCGAGGAACGGGAAAGCAATCCTTATGTGGGTGATTACGCGTGAAACTCCGGCAGCGCCGGATGCGTGGTTGGAAGTGCTTAATCTGTCGATAAAGGTAAACCAGCGTGCGATTCGCTATTCTCGAAGACGATCCGGCCCAGATGGAAGTCCTGACGGGCTGGCTGAGGGAAGCCGGGCACGACGTGCACGGTTTCGGACTGG
>SSSX01000399.1 GCA_015657735.1 Zoogloeaceae bacterium | reverse complement strand
TGGGATTTGTCCGGCGTGACCCGCCTCGACAGCTTCGGCGCGCTGCTCCTGTGGCAGCGCTGGGGGCGGCGGCGGCCGTCGCAGCTGGTCCTGCCGGCGGCCCTCGAATCGATTTTCGCGCGTCTGGCGGCGCTCGGCGACGCCCGCCTGCCGGTCGAGCCACCCTACCGTTTTCCCGATGCGACGGCGCACCTGGGCCGCCTGCTGTTCGGCCTCGGTCACCACCTGACCAACTTCGTCGCGCTGATCGGCCAGCTGATCCTCGACCTGCTCTACCTGCTGCGCAACCACGGGCACTGGCCGTGGCGCGAGATGTCGGCCAATTTCTACAAGGTCGGCGTCAAGGCGATGCCGGTGACGGCGCTGGTCGGCTTCCTGATCGGCGTCGTGATGTCCTATCTGTCGGCGCTGCAGCTGCGCGCCTTCGGCGCCGATGTGTTCATCGTCAATATCCTCGGCCTCGGCATCATCCGCGAGCTGGGGCCGGTGCTGGTGTCGGTGCTGGTGGCCGGCCGCTCGGGGTCGGCGATGACCGCCCAGCTTGGGGTGATGCGCGTCACCGAGGAAGTCGACGCGCTGACCACGATGGGAATCTCGCGCCACGTGCGGCTGGTGCTGCCCAAGGTGGTGGCGCTGACGCTGGCGATGCCGCTCCTGACGCTGTGGGGTTCGGCGGTGGCGATTTTTGGCGGCATGGTGTCGGCCAAGCTGCAGCTCGACATGAGCTACGACTACTTCCTGAATGCGCTGCCGCGCGCCGTGCCGGCCGCCAACCTGGTCATCGGCCTCGGCAAGGGCGCGGTGTTCGGCCTGCTGATCGCGCTGGTGGCCTGCCACTTCGGGCTGCGGGTCAAGCCGAACACCGAAAGCCTGTCGGCCAACACGACGGCCTCGGTGGTGACGGCGATCACCGTCGTGATCATCGTCGACGCGGTGTTCGCCATCGCCACTCGCGGCATCGGGCTGCCCTACCGGTGAGCGCGGCGGCGAACTGTCCGGTCGAGCTGCGCGGGTTGTCGACCCGCTTCGGCCACACCTGGGTCCATCGCGGTATCGACCTGGCCGTGCCGGCCGGTGAGGTCGTGGCGCTGGTCGGCGGTTCGGGCAGCGGCAAGACCACGCTGCTGCGCCAGATGGTCGGCCTGCTGCAGCCGGCCGAGGGCGAGGTGCGCCTCTTCGGCGAACCGCTGTTTGCCGGCAGCCGCGGCGAACAGCTGGCGCGGCGGCGGCGCTTCGGCATGCTGTTCCAGCACGGGGCGCTGTTCTCGGCGCTCAACGTGGCCGCCAACATCGCCTTTCCGCTGCGCGAGGCCGGCATCGACGACGCGGCGATGCTCAGCGACCTGGTGCTGCTCAAGCTGGCGATGGTCGAACTCGGCCCGGAGGTGGCGCTGCGCATGCCGGCCGAGCTGTCGGGCGGCATGGTCAAACGGGTGGCGCTGGCCCGCGCGCTGGCGCTGGAGCCCGAACTGCTGCTGCTCGACGAACCGACCGCCGGCCTCGACCCGGACCGCAGCGCCGGCTTCGTGCGGCTGATCCGCGCGCTGCACACCGCGCTGGGCCTGACGGTGATCCTCGTCACCCACGATCTCGACACCCTTGCCGCGCTGGCCACCCGCGTGGCCGTGCTGTCCGAAGGGCGTATACTCGCCTGCGGCCCCCTCGACGAGATCATGACGGTGCAGGACCCCTTCATCGAACGTTTCTTCCATAGCGAACGCAGCCTGGCGGCGCTGGCCCGCGGGCGCGCGTAACGGGCGGACGCACGGGTGGAAAACCGTTCCCACGCCATTGCTGCGGGCCTCTTCGCGATCTTCCTGGGTGTCGGCGTGGTGGTGGCGCTGTGGTGGTTTTCCGACAAGCGGGAGACCACCCGCGACGTGCTGCTGGTGAGTTCCGGCAGCGTCAATGGCCTCAACCCCCAGGCCACGGTGCGTTACCGCGGCATCGTCGCCGGCAAGGTGGCTGCCATCGGCCTCGACCCGGCCAATCCCCGCGAGCTGCTCGTCACCGCGCGCATCCGCGCCGACCTGCCGATCACCCGCGGCACGCGGGCACGGCTGGCGACCCAGGGCGTCACCGGCCTGGCTTTCATCGCGCTCGACGACGCCGGCGACGATCCGCTTCCGCTGGCCGGCGAGGGCGGCGCCCCGCCGCGGCTCAGGCTGGCGCCGGGCCTGGTGGACCAGGTTGCCGACGTCTCGGTGCAGACGCTGCAGAAGGTGCACGAACTGGCCGACCGCCTGACCACCCTCGCGGCGCCCGCCAACATCGCCCGCATCGAGCGGACCCTCGCCAACCTCGAATCTTCCAGCCACGGCCTCGACCGCACGCTGAAGGA
>SSSX01000398.1 GCA_015657735.1 Zoogloeaceae bacterium | reverse complement strand
GGCCCGCTATCTCTTCCACACCCTGCAGATGGCCTCGGCCTACGTCGGGCAGGTGTCGCCGGCCAGCACCATCACCAACTGCAACTACTTCCAGATGGCCGACAGCCTGCGCTGGCTGAGCCACACCGCGTACCGAACCAAGGAGCTGTCGCTGGCCTTCGCCGACCGGGGTTTCGGCCAGGACGAGCGGTGTTACTGGGAAGACGACCCCGCCTGGCAGGGTTTCCGCGAGCTGATGGAAAAGGCGCTCACCGTCTGGGATTGGGGCGAGGCCATCGTCGTGCTGAGTCTGGTCGTCAAGCCGGCGGTCGAAGAGGCGGTGCTGCGGCGTCTGGGCGAATCCGCCCGTCACAACGGCGACACCCTGCTCGGCCTGATCACCGACGCCCAGCTGATCGATGCCGCCCGTCATCGCCGCTGGAGCGCCGCCTTCGTGGCGATGGCGCTGGAGACGGCCGGGAACCTGGAACTGATGAAGGCGTGGATCGCCAAGTGGGAGCCGCTCGCCGACCGGGCCATCGACGCCTACTGCGCGGCGCTGCCGGATGTGCCCGACGCCGCCGCGGCCGCCAGGGCCGCCACCCGCGACCTGCGTCGCGGCCTGGGGCTGTGAGCCCGCCGCGGTGGGCGCAGCGTTACGCCGGAGAGATGCCATGAACCATCCAGTCGTCGTCAATGAACGGGACGGAACCCGTTTTGCGCAGGCCCCGGAGGACACCCTCCTGCGCGCCGCGCTGCGTGCCGGCGTCGGCCTGTCCTACGAGTGCAACTCCGGCGGTTGCGGGGGCTGCAAGTTCGAGCTGCTGCACGGCGAGGTCGAAACGCTGTGGCCCGATGCGCCGGGCCTCGGCGAGCGCGACCGGCGCCGCGGGCGCCACCTCGCCTGTCAGTGCCGGGCGCTGGGCGACGTGTCGATCAAGGCGGCGAGCGCGGCCGAGTACGTTCCGCCGGTTCCGCCGCGCCGGCGCCGGGCGGTGCTGACCGGCACCACCGACCTCACCCACGACCTGCGCGAGTTCCGCTTTAGCGCCGACGGGCCCGCCGAGTTCCTGCCCGGGCAGTTCGCCATGCTCGATCTGCCGGGGCTGGGCGCCTCCCGCGCCTATTCGCTGGCCAATACGCCCAACGCGACCGGCGAGTGGCATTTCCAGATCCGCCGGGTGGCGCAGGGGCAGGGCACGGCGCTGCTCTTCGACAACCTGCGTCCGGGCATGGAGGTCGGGCTCGACGGGCCGTACGGGGTGGCCTACCTGCGCCCCGGCTCGCCGCGCGACCTGGTGTGCGTGGCAGGCGGCTCCGGCCTCGCGCCGATGATCTCGATCGCCCGCGGGGCGGCCGCGGCCGGCATGCTCGGGTCGCGGCGGCTGCACTTCTTCTACGGTGCGCGGGAGCCCCGCGACGTGTGCGGCGAAGCGATGCTGGCCGCGCTGGATGGCTTCGGAGAGCGGATAGTCTACAGTCCGGTGGTGTCCGCGGCAGGCGTCGACGGCTGGGCGGGGGCGACGGGTTTCGTGCATGCCTGCGTTGCCGACAGCCTGCCGGCACCGCTGGCCAGCTACGAGTTCTACTTCGCCGGTCCGCCGCCGATGACCCAGGCCCTGCAGGAAATGCTGATGGTGGATCACCGCGTGCCGTTCGAGCAGATTCATTTCGACCGCTTCTTCTGACCGTGCGACGGGCACGGCGGTGGCGCAGGGCACGCATCGCCAGCCGGCGCCGGGCGGCAGGCCGGAGAACGACGAGGGAGGAACGATAGCGATGAATCGCGACGGGATCGGCAGGGCGGCCGGGCGCACCTCGGTGCGCGGCGTCGTGATCGAGGCCGGCGACGACCGTGAGGTGCGCCGGCAGAAGATGGCGCGGATCATCCTGGATTCGATGTACCAGTTTCTGGGGCTGCTCGACCGCGACGGCATCGTGCTCGAAATCAACCAGGCGGCGCTCGACGGCGCCGGCCTGGGCCTCGACGACGTGCTCGGCAAGCCTTTCTGGCAGGCCCGCTGGTGGGCGGTGTCGGAGGAGGTGCGCCACCGGGTGCGGGAGATGATCGACGAGGCCCGCGCCGGCCGCTTCGTGCGCTGCGACTTCGAGGTGTTCGGCGATCTGCACGGCAGCCGCACGATCGTCATCGACTTTTCCCTCACGCCGATCCTCGACGACGACGGGCAGGTGGCCTTCCTGCTGCCCGAGGGGCGCAACATCACCGAGAAGATCGCCAGCAGCGCCGAGCTGTCGCGCAAGAACGGCGAGCTGCAGGCGGCGCTGGAGCGGCTGAAGGAGCTGGACGGCTACAAGACCCGCTTCTTCGCCAACGTCAGCCACGAACTGCGTACGCCGCTGGCGCTGATCCTCGGCCCGGTGGAGCAGCTCATCAAGGACGGCGGCGCCTTTGGCGAGCGCGAGCGCTTCCGTCTGGCGGCGATCCAGCGCAATGCCCGCGCGCTGCTGCAGCAGGTGAACAATCTTCTCGATCTGGCCCGCATCGATGCCGACCGGATGCCGATGGCCTACGTGCACGCCAACGTGGTGGCGCTGGTCCGCGAGGTCGCCGCCGGCTTTGAGGCGGCGGCCGAAGACCGGGGCATCACGCTGAGCCTGCGCGGCGAGGACGAGCTGTACGCCGACGTGGATCGCGCCAAGTTCGTGCGGGTGCTGGCCAACCTGCTGTCCAACGCCTTCAAGTTCACGCCGCCGGGCGGGCGGATCGCCTGCCGGATCGAGCGGGTGCGCGGCGGGCGGGTGTTGATCGGCGTGCAGGACAACGGCCCGGGCGTGCCGGAAGTCATCAAGCAGCACGTCTTCGACCGCTTCATTCAGGGCAGCGAAGGCCTCGGCGCCGACGGCAGCGGTCTGGGGCTGAACATCGTCAAGGAGTTCGTCGACCTGCACCGCGGCACCGTGGTGGTGGTCGATGCGCCCGGCGGCGGTGCGCTGTTCCAGATCGAGCTGCCGGCCCGCGCGCCCGACGGCGCCTTCGTGCGCAGCGGCGGGGGCGCCGAAGCCGACGCGCCCGCCGAGGCCAGCCTTCCCTTCGCGCCGGATTTGCCGCCGCTCACCGAGGCCGCCTTCCACCCCGGCAAGCCGAAGGTGCTGGTGGCCGAGGACAACCCCGATCTGCGTGCCTTTCTCTACGACGTCCTGTCCGACGAGTACAACGTGACCCTGCGGGAAGACGGCGAGAGCGCCTTCCAGGCGGCCATCGCCGATCCGCCCGACCTCATCATCACCGACCTGATGATGCCGCGCTGGGACGGCGAGCGTTTCGTGCGCGCGCTGGGCGACCAGCCGGACTATCCGCACGTGCCCGTGCTGGTGCTGTCGGCGCGCGCCGACGATGTGCTGCGCGAGAACCTGCTCGAACATCTGGTCCAGGACTATCTCACCAAGCCTTTTTTCAGCCCAGGAGCTGCGCGCCCGGGCGCGCAATCTGGTGACGATGCGGCGCAGCGTGGACATCCTGCAGCGCGAACTCAACTCCCAGGCGTCGGACATTCTCGAGCTCACTGCCGGCCTGGTCGAAAGCCGCAAGTCGCTGCAGCGCAGCTTCACCGCGCTGCAGGTGTCCGACCGGCGCTGGCTCGGCCTGTACGACAACACCGCGGTCGGCATCGCGCTGGCCGACCGCGACGGCCGCATCCTGTCCGCCAATCCGGCCCTGCAGCGCATGCTCGGCTACGATCGCGCGGACATCGTCGGGGTGTCGCTGATCGAGATCACCGAACTGTCCGAACGGGCCGCCGCCGAGCGCAACGTGCATGGGCTGTTCGACGGCGAGTTGCCCGGCTACAAGGTTCACAAGCGCTACGAGAAGAAGGACGGCGGTTATCTGTGGGCCAATGTGTGCGCATCGCGCATTCCGGCCATGGCCCAGGATGGTCCGATGCTGGCGGTGATCGTCGAGGACATCACCCTGCGCATGGAAGCCGAGCGTTCGCTGGCGGCGACGCGCGCCGAACTGACCCGGGTGGCGCGCTTCACGGCGATGGGCGAACTGGTCGCCTCTATCGCCCACGAGATCAACCAGCCGCTGTCGGCGGTGATCACCAACAGTCAGGCGGCGCTGCGCTGGCTGTCCCACGACGAGCCGAATCTGGTCGAGGTGGCCGCCGCGCTGCAGCGGGTCAATCGCGACGCCAACCTCGCCGGTGCGGTGATCTCGCGCATCCGCGGTTTCCTGCGCGCCGGCGCGATCCGGCGCGAGCCGGTCGATCTGGCTCGGATGCTGAGCGAGCTGCTGCAGATGCTGCAGGTGGTGCTGACCGAGGCCGGGGTGCAGGTCGGCGTCGATCTGCCGACGCCCCAGCCAGACCTGATCGCCGATCCGGTGCAGTTGCAGCAGGTCATCCTCAACCTCGTCATCAACGCCGTCGATGCGATGCGCGAGCAGTCCGGCCGCGCCCGTCGCCTGGATATCGCGGTGACGCCGGACCCGGCCGGCGGGCTGTGCTTCGCGGTGCGCGACAGCGGTCCGGGTATCGCCGAAGACTCGGAGGCGCGGCTCTTCGAAGCCTTCTTCTCGACCAAACCGGACGGCCTCGGCATGGGGCTGGCGATCAGCCGCAGCATCGTCGAGAACCACGGCGGGCGGCTGTGGCTCGACCGCAGCGCGGGGCCCGGCGCCTGTTTCAAGTTTACGATTCCGGACAACTGACGGCCGGCGCGACGCATGAAGACAACGAATCGGATGCAGGCTTGAGGGAGGTACGGTGGACAGTCCGGAGTGGGTGTATGTGGTGGATGACGATCTGTCGGTGCGCGAGGCGCTCAGCAGTCTCATCCGTTCGGTGGGCCTGCGCGTCGACACCCATCCGTCGGCCGCCGCCTTCCTCGAGGCGCCGCGCCACCCGGGCGTGGCCTGTCTGGTCCTCGACGTGCGCATGCCCGGGTTGAGCGGGCTGGAGCTGCAGAGCCAGCTGACCCGCTCGGGGGCATCGCTGCCGATCATTTTCATCACCGGCCACGGCGACATTCCGATGGCCGTGCGGGCGATGAAGAAGGGCGCGGTGGAATTCCTGTCCAAGCCCTTCCGCGACGACGATCTGCTCGCCGCCATCCGTGGCGCCCTCGACCGGGCCCGGTGTGCCTATCGCGAAGAAAGCGAGATCGACGAGATCCGGCGGCACCACGCGCTGCTCACCGGGCGCGAAAAGGAGGTGATCGCCTTCATGGTGAAGGGGGCGCTGAACAAGCAGGCGGCCGCCGAGCTCGGGGTTTCGGAGATGACGGTAAAGGTGCACCGCCACAACATCATGCGCAAGATGGGCGTCGCCACGCTGCCCGATCTGGTGCGGATGGTCGAACGCCTCAACGCCGCCGGCTCAAGCGAGCCCGGGCGGGGATAGGCTGCGGCGGGGGCGCCGCCGCGCTCAGCGCGCCGGCTGCGGGTGCCCCGGCGCGCGGTGCCCGAGGCCGGACTGGTCGCGCCGGGAGCGGGATTCCAGCTGGTTGAGCTCGGATTGCCGGCGGCCGAAGGCATCGCGTTCGGCGGTGCTGTTGTGGGTCGCGTCGATCGAGCGGATGCAGCGCCAGCGCACCCGCCCGCTGATCACGATCTGCCGCATCAGCTCCGGCGCATGGTAGGTCATGCAGTGGTAACAATAGACTTTGGCTGTCATTGCGTCCCTCCTCAAGGCGTGCCGCCCGACTGTGCGCACCCGGCCGTTCCGGGCGCGCCGCTCGATTGTTCCGGCAGGATGCGCAGTGCAGGTTTCAGCGGCATGACGGAGCGTCACCGCCGCTTCAGCAGATGTGCTCCCACAACTCGGTTTCGCCCTCCAGCTTGTCGAGTTCCAGACCCTGGAAATCGCCGCGCGAGACGATCCCGACCGCCCGTCCGCCATCGACGACCGGCAGGTGGCGGAAGCCGCAGTCGCTCATGCGGCGCAGCGCGTCGATTGCCGTTGCGTCGGCGGAAATGGTGTCGGGGTCGGGGGTCATCACGGCGGCCAGCGGCGTGTCGGCCGGGCCGCAGCCGCGGGCGAGGGCGCGGACGGCGTCGCGGCCGGTGAAGATGCCGACCAGCCGGCCGGCGTCGACCACCATCACGGCGCCGACCCGGCGATCCCACATGCGCTGGCAGGCCTGCTGCAGCGTTGCCGATGATTCCAGGATCAGCGGATCCTGATCCTTCACGATGAGTTGAAGGCAGCGATTGGTCATGATGACCTCCCACAGGAAAAAAACTCCGCTCTGGCGTAACTGTAGTACGGGAATCGACTTTTGTGGTTGACAAGGCGCTCGCGTGCCGTGCCGTGTTGCCGGTTGTCACCGGGGTGTCATCGGCGCGTCATCGGCGTGGCCTATCCTCGTCCGTTCGGGGAGCGAAGCCATGACCGGGGACTACATCGACGAAATGCTCAGGAAGCACCGGCTGGTGGAGGGCGTGGTGCATAACCAGAACATGCCGCGCCGCCAGCTCGTCGAAACCATGGTGCACCGCAAGCATCTGGCCGAAATCCTGGCTTTGCTGGTCAAGCTGCCGGCCGGAAAGATCGCCGAGATTTTCGACGAGCTGCCGGCCGACGACGCCGAGCTGCTGTGGTCGCAGCTCCCGCCGGAGCAGCGCGGCGACGTGTTGTGGGAAGTGTCCGAGACGCTGCGCGAGCGGCTGTCCGGCAGCCGCGGCGCCGGCGCGCCGGACCGCCAGGTGAACGCCTTCGAACTGGCCGACGGCAAGCTGCGCCAGGTGGCGATCAGCTGCCGCCGCGATCTGCACGGGCTGGCGCCGCTGTGGGTCGATCTGCTCAACGCCAGCCGGGCCGAGCGCGCCAGCGTGGGTGCCCATTTCGGGGTCGAGCTGCCCGACCCCGGCGACGTCACCGATCTGGAGATCAGCTCGCGCTTCCAGGTGACCGACGATGGCGGCATCCGCCTGCGCTCGAACTTCCTGCTCGACCGCGACGGCGATTCGCGCAGCGTGCCGGTTGCCTTCGTCGTGCGCGACGGCATCCTGTTCACGATCCGCAACGAGGATCTGCCGGTATTCCGGCTGCAGCGCCGCCGCGCCAGCACCCAGGCCGGTTATGTGTCGGACTGCTACGACCTGCTGCTCGACCTGTACGGCGCCGACGTGGAGTATTCCGCCGACTCGCTCGAAGACATCTACGCCACCGTCGGCAAGGTCGGGCGCAAGGTGCTCGGCGAGCGGATGAGCGACGAGGATGCGGCGGCGATCCTCGCCGGCATCGCCGAGGAAGAGGGCCTCAACGGCCGCATCCGCAGCAACATCCTCGACACCCAGCGGGCGCTGTCCTTCCTGATGCGGGGACGGCTGCTGTCGGCGGGGCAGGCCGAGGATGCCCGGCAGATCCTGCGCGACATCGAATCCCTCAACAGCCACACCGCCTTCCTGTTCGACAAGATCAACTTCCTGATGGACGCGACGATCGGCTTCATCAACATCAACCAGAACACGCGCGTGTCGCAGCTGACCGTGTTCGGCGCAGTGTTCATGCCGATCAACATCCTCGCCGGCATGGGCGGGATGTCCGAGTTCTCGATGATGACCGAAGGCATCCCGTGGCCGCTCGCCTACGGCGCGTTCGTTGCCGGCGCCGGGCTGATCGGCTGGGGCACCTACGTGCTCCTGAAGTTTTCGGAACGCCGGCGGCGCGCCGCTGCCAGTAAAGAAGTCGTCACGTGGCCGCGTTAGGCTTGCCACGCGGGGGTGCCGCCTCCGGCAGCCCGACCGTGCGGCGCCGGGGCGCTTCGCTTCCGGACCCCGCGCCCTTTCCGAGGAGTCTGCTGCGGTGATTTTCTTCGAACTTTTTTCCCGCGCGCCGGAGATCGTCCGCGTTGCCGCCGGGCAGACCCTGTTCTGCGAGGGCGACATCGGCAGCACGATGTATGTGCTGATTCTCGGCCGGGCCGAGATCGTCGTCGCTGGCCGCGTGATGGAGGTGCTCATGCCGGGCAACATCGTCGGCGAGATGTCGATGGTTTCGCCCGGCCCCCGGTCGGCGACAGTGACCGCCGGCGAGGCGTGCGAATTCGTCGCCATCGACTCGCAGCGCTTCAACGAGCTCGTCCGCCAGGTGCCCGATTTTGCGCTGGAGGTGATGCGCACCCTGACCGACCGGTTGCGCCGGACCGACGCCGCCCTCTCCCGCTGAAGGACGTCGCCCGGCGCTTTCCGCTATGCTGTGCGGGCGCCCGCCGCGGGATTGTCCGGGGTGCGCGGCGCCTGCCTGAAAGCCGAAACCGTCATGACTGTCCCCTGCCTGCTGGCCGCCTGGTCGCAATACGAGGCCGAGTTGCGCCGCTATCTCGGCCATCGCCTGGGCGACCCTGGCGCGGCCGACGATCTGGTGCAGGAACTGTTCCTCCGCGCCTGCCGGCAGGGGCAGGCCTTCTGCGCGGTGCGCAACGCACGCGCCTGGCTGTTCGAAGTGGCGCGCAATGTGCTGATGGATCACTTCCGGCGCACCCGGGCCTGCGTGCCGCTGCCGGACGACCTCGCCGCCGCCGAGCCGGACGAAGCGGCGGTGGATCAGCTGGCGCAGTGCCTGCCGCGGGTGCTGGCCGAACTGTCGGCCGACGACCGCGAAGCGATCAGCCTGTGCGATCTCGACGGCATGTCGCAGGCCGCCTTCGCGGCGCTGAAGGGCTTGTCGCTGGCGGGCGCCAAATCCCGCGTCCAGCGGGCGCGGCAACGCCTGCGCGCGCATCTGTCCGAAGCCTGTCAGGTACAGTTCGACGAGGCCGGCCGGGTGTGCTGCTTCGTGCCGCGGCCGCCGCGGCAGCAATAAAGCCGGCGGATCGTGCATCCTTTGCGGGCCAGCGGCGTCTTCATGATGAAGGGCGGGGCGTTGCCGATGCCGCCGGCCCGGCAAGGAGAGGATCATGGATGAAGTGCTCGAACGGGTGTTGCCGGTTGTCCACGGCGGGCTGGGCAATCTGGCGGCCTACCTCGCGGCGCATGTGCTGTTGTGCCTGTTGCCGGCGTTCTTCATCGCCGGGGCGATGGCGGCGCTGATCCCGAAGGAGACGATCACCCGTTTCCTCGGCCGCAATTCAAGCAAGCGCGTTTCCTACCCGGCGGCGGCGGCGGCGGGCTCGCTGCTTGCGGTGTGCTCGTGCACGATCGTTCCGCTGTTCGCCGGCATCTTCCGCAAGGGCGCCGGGCTGGGGCCGGCGATCACCTTCCTGTTCTTCGCGCCGGCCGCCAACATCCTGGCGCTGGTCTACACCGGCGGCGTCATCGGGCCGGATCTGGCACTGGCCCGCTTTGTGCTGTCGCTGACCTTCGGCATCGGCATCGGGCTGATCATGGCGCTGCTGTTCCGTGCCGACGACGCCGCCCACGACCTCGCCACCGACAGCCCGTTTGCGGCCCGCGGCGCAGCCATGGGGCGCGCGCCGCTGCTCTTTCTGGCGGTGTGGGTCGCGCTGCTGCTGGCCGGCACGCTCAAGCTCGGCGTGCTGACCGGCACCTACGTGCACCTCGATCTGCCCGTTGGCGCTGCGCCGGACTGGCAGGCCGCGCTCGACCGGCTGGTGCCCTACGACGCCGCGAAGGGCGAGGAGGGCGTGTCGGTGCAGGGCGTGCTG
>SSSX01000397.1 GCA_015657735.1 Zoogloeaceae bacterium | reverse complement strand
GCGTCTGCGCGCCAAAGCCGTCGAAAAGGGGCTCATCACCGACGAGGAAGCCAACACGATGGACGAACGCCAGAGCTACAACCTGGTGTTCCTGCCCGGTTTCTCGATGGCCAGCCAGATTTCCGACGTGTCCGGCCGCGGTGTCGGCATGGACGTGGTGCGCACCAACATCCAGAAGCTCAACGGTTCGATCGACATCCGCTCCAGCCTCGGCAAGGGCACCACCTTCGTCATCAGCCTGCCGCTGACGCTGGCGATCCTGCCGGTGCTGCTGGTCCGCCTCGGCGAGCAGCCGTTCGCGGTGCCGCTGTCGATGGTCCGCGAAATCCTCCCGATCGAACCGGCCGAGGTGCAGGAAGTCGGCGGCCGCGCCACGATGGTCGTGCGCGGCGAGGTGTTGCCGATCATGCCCTTGTCGACGCTGCTCGGCTGGGAACAGAACCAGACGCCCGAATACGGCGTGCTGATGCAGAGCGCCGAACAGAGTTTCATCCTCGCCATCGACAGTTTCGCCGGCCGCGAGGATGCGGTGATCAAGTCGCTCGACGATTTCCGCCCGAAGGGCGTTGCCGGCGTCACGACGCTGTCGAACGGTCAGATCGTGCTGATCCTCGACATGAAGGAACTCCTCGGCGCGATGGGCGACACCCGCGGCGTGTCGCGCCGGGTGCTGCTGGCGCAGTTCGAGATGCGGGCGCTCGCCGCCTAGGATCGCCGCGGACAGCGGCCGGACGCATCGATGATGCGCCGCGACATCTTCCACGGTGTGACATTCCGAAACATCGGGGCGTGACGTAAACCCCCGATTCCAGGGCAGGGCTCGGTTAGGATCGTTCCTGACTGCCCCTGCCCGCCGCCCTTCCGGCGCGGGCGCCAGAGCGGCAGCGGAGCGGATATGGGCAATTTCGATTTCGACTACTGGAAAAGCCTGGCCGAACGTGATCCGGCGGAGTTCTTCCGGGTTCGCGACGAAGCCCTGCGCCAGTGCATCGCCCTCTACCCGGACCAGCAGACGCTGCTCGTCGCTTTCCAGGCCCGCATCGACGCGACCCGCGTGCTGGCCGGCAGTCCCTTGCAGGCCAGCCGGGCCTTGTTCGCGCTGATGGAAGACCAGTTGCTGCTGCTCAATCTCAAGCTCGGCGAACTGCAACGCGAAACCGACAGCCTGCGGATTCTCCTCGGCAGCTCCCACACCGTTTGACACGGCGCGGAACAGGCCCGCCAAAGCCGGTCTTTTCGCGGCCTTGGCGGCCAGGGTGGGCGCGTATCGTGCACCCATCTGAACAACCGCCCGTCTGGCCGTGGCCGAAGACAGCGACCTCGAAAAAACCGAATCAGCATCAGCGCGAAGGCTCGAACAAGCCCGCGAGGAAGGCCAGGTTCCGCATTCGCGCGAGCTCGCGACCTTCATCTCGCTGCTCGTCGGGGTCGTCGGGCTGTACGTGCTGGGGCGCTGGGGCGGGCACCGCATGATGCAGCTCGTCAAGTCGGGGCTCAACTTCGAACGCCGGCTGGCCTTCGAGCCCGGCGGCATGGGGCAGGTGCTGTCGTCCCTCGCCACCGACGCGCTGCTGACCATCGCGCCGCTGCTCATCGCGTCGGTCGTCGCCGCACTGGTCACGCCCTTCCTGATGGGCGGCTGGGTATTCACGACTCAGGTACTGCGCTTCGATCCGACCCGTCTCGATCCCATGCAGGGCCTCGGCCGCATGTTTTCGACCCACGGCCTCGTCGAACTGGTCAAGGCCAGCCTCAAGGCGGTGCTGGTCGGCTGCGTCGGCGTATGGGTCGTGTGGCGCGAACGCGACCACCTGTTCGCACTCATGCTCCAGCCCCTCGAAACCAGCATGGACGACTTCGCCGCGCTGGTACTGCTGGCCACATTGCTGATTGTCGGCAGCCTCGCCATCATCGCCGCCATCGACGTGCCGTTCCAGATGTGGGAATACCACCGCCGCCTGCGCATGACCAAGGACGAGTTGCGCCAGGAAATGAAGGAACAGGAGGGCGACCCGCAGATCAAGGGCCGCATCCGCGCCGCCCAGCGCGAGATGTCGCGTCGCCGCATGATGGCCAATGTGCCCAAGGCCGACGTCGTGGTGACCAACCCGACCCATTACGCCGTCGCCCTCAAGTACGACCCCGACCGGGCCGGCGCTCCCGTCGTCGTCGCCAAGGGTGTCGATCTCGTCGCGGGGAAGATTCGCGAACTGGCCCGCGAGAACCATGTGCCGATCCTCGAAGCGCCGCCGCTGGCCCGGGCGCTCTACGCCCACTGCGAGCTGGAACAGCAGATTCCGGCGGCACTCTACACCGTGGTCGCCGAAGTGATGGCGTGGGTCTTCCAGCTCAACCACTGGATAAGCGAAGGCGGCCTGCCGCCGGATCAACCCAGCGGCCTGGCGGTGCCCGACGGCATGGACCCGGAGCCCGGCAAGGCCGCCGGCCCGGCCTGATGCGCGGCCCGCTAACGACATCACGATAGCTTCAATTGATCCGGCCCAGCCTCGCATTGCGGCTACGGGCTATCGTGATTTCAATTCGATAGCCCATAGCCGCAATTGAACCGCGCATTGGATCGTCTGGGGCTATCGTAGCCTGATCTCACAGGCGCGTAGCTTCAATGGGCGGTGACGTAATGTCATTGCGTCCCGACGTACGCGTATTAGCCGCATCCGTCGCTGCAATCGGCGTCCATGCTGCATCCCAATCGATCCTCCACGGCCTGCTGGCGACCGCGCCCGGCATGCTGTGCCTGCCCCGGATCGCAATCGCACCGCCCCATGCACAAGCACCGAGCCCCGCCACTGCGCAGCGCCCGCGCGGATGCGCTTACCCTGATCGATTAAATGTCTTCGTATTCAAAAACAATGCTAAATGCTTGAATCGCGGGTGTCGGCGGCGGTAGGATTTCCGCTGTCATTTCCTCCACCCCCCACACAGGAGATCCGCACACATCATGGCAACCCTCCCCAAAGGCCGCGTCCAGGCCCAGATTCTCAGCGACGACATCGAGGCCTACCAGGCCCTCGCCACCATGGCCGACTACGACCCCCGCGACCCCAACACCACCCTCGAAGCACTCACCGCCAGCTACAACACCCTGCGCGCCGACGAGGCCGCGCTGATCCGCAGCCAGGTCGCCCTCGATACCGCCCGCGACAAGCTCGCCGCCACCGAACGCCGCTTCCACACGCAGATGCTCGACGTCAAGAATCAGGTCAAGGCGCAGTACGGCGAAGACTCCAACGAACTCGCCGCGCTCGGACTCAAGAAGAAATCCGAAAAGAAAACCTCCGGACGGCGCGGGAGAGGAGGCGCGGCAGGCGGAGGCGGCAGCGGGCCGGGCCGCCCCTGACCTGCGGCGGCGGGTCGGGTGCGGCGGGCCCGCCGGTCGGCGCTGAGGCCATCCCGGCGATGCGGCGGTCAGGCGCCTTGGGTGGTAGCCTTCCGGGCTGGCAAGCCTGCACGCCACGCCGCCGCCCGGCGGTACGCGGATGGAGAATCCCCACCTCATGTCGCCCGATCCCCACGCCAAGTCGATTCAAAGCATCGCCAAGATCCGTCGCGACTACAACACCTGGGTCGTCAAGGAGACCCTCGAGGACTATGCGCTGCGCTTCACGCCGCGCAGTTTCCGGCGCTGGTCCGAACTGCGGGTCGCCAACACGGCCTTCGGGGCGGCGTCGTTTCTGGTGCTCGAAGCGGTCGGCGCGACGATGCTGGTGAATACCGGCTTCGTGAATGCCTTGTGGGCGATTCTCGCCACGGGACTGATCATCTTCCTGCTCGGCCTGCCGATCAGCATCACCGCGGCGCGCTACGGGCTCGACATGGACCTGCTGACCCGCGGCGCCGGCTTCGGCTACATCGGCTCGACGATCACCTCGCTGATCTACGCCAGCTTCACCTTCATCTTTTTTGCGCTCGAAGCGGCGATCATGGCCTACGCGCTCGAGCTGGCCTTCGGGCTGCCGCCGGCGTGGGGCTATCTGGTCTGCGCGCTGGCGGTCATCCCGCTGGTCACGCATGGGGTGACGGCGATCAGCAGGCTGCAGGCGTGGACCCAGCCGGTGTGGGTGTGCCTGCTGGTGCTGCCCTACGCCTTTCTGTTTTTTGAAGACCCGGACGCCCTGTCCGGGCTGTGGACCTACGGCGGCGCGCGGGGCGAGGGGAGCGGCTTCAATCCGCATCTGTTCGGCGCCGCGCTGACGGTCGGCATCGCGCTGGTGACGCAGATGGCCGAGCAGGTCGATTACCTGCGCTTCATGCCCGAGAAAACCGCCGCCACGGCCCGCCGCTGGTGGTTCGGGGTCATCGTCGGCGGGCCGGGGTGGGTGCTGCCCGGCATCTTCAAGATGCTCGGCGGCGCGCTGCTCGCGTGGCTGGTGCTGCGCAACGGCAGCCCGCTCGAGAAGGCACTGGACCCCAACCAGATGTATCTGGTCGGCTTTTCCCACGTGTTCGACAACACCCGGCTGGCCATCGCGGTAACAGCGCTGTTCGTGATCGTGTCGCAGCTCAAGATCAACGTCACCAATGCCTACGCCGGTTCATTGGCGTGGTCGAATTTCTTTGCGCGCATGACGCACAGCCATCCGGGGCGGGTCGTGTGGGTGGTGTTCAATACCCTGATTGCGCTGTTGCTGATGGAACTCGATGTGTTCCAGGCGCTCGGGCAGGTGTTGAGCCTGTATTCGAATGTGGCGATCTCGTGGATGGCGGCGGTGGTGGCCGATCTCGTCATCAACAAGCCGCTCGGTTTTTCGCCGCCGGGCATCGAGTTCAAGCGCAGCCATCTTTACGACATCAACCCGGTGGGTGTCGGTGCGATGGCGATCGCTTCGCTGCTGTCGATCTGTACGTTTGCCGGGGTGTTCGGCGATGGCATCCAGCCGTACGCGCCGTTCGTTGCGCTGGCGGCGGCTTTTCT
>SSSX01000396.1 GCA_015657735.1 Zoogloeaceae bacterium | reverse complement strand
GCCGACGGTCCGCGCACCCTGCTGACCACCAAGGGGCCGCTGCGCGACGCGGCCGGCAAGGTGGTCGGCGTGTTCGGCGTGTCCCGCGACGTCACCGAGCGCCGCCGCGACGAGGAAAGCCTGCGCGAGCGCGAGGAGATCTTCAGCGCCATCGTCAACCAGGCGGTGGACGGCATCGTGCTGCTGGATACCGAAACCCAGCGTTTCGTCGAGTTCAACGACGCGGCGTGCACCACCCTGGGCTACACGCGCGACCAGTTCGCCGCGCTGACCGCCTTCGACATCCAGGTCGACCGGACGCCGGAGGAGCTCGCCGAGCGCATCCGCAGCCTGCAGAGCAAGCAGGAATCGACAACCTTCGACGACCGTCACCGCTGTGCCGACGGTTCGGTGCGCGATGTGGAACTGAGCTACCGGGCCATCGACATCCGCGGCCGCAGCTATCTGGCCGGCGTGTGGCGGGACGTCACCGAAAAGCGGCGCGCCGCCGAACAACTGCTCAAGCTGTCGCGGGCCGTCGAGCAGAGTATGGCCAGCGTCATCATCACCAACACCGCCGGCTACATCGAATACGTCAACCGGGCCTTCGTCGACACCAGCGGTTACGCGGCCGACGAAGTCATCGGCAAGCGCGCCGGCCTGCTCAAATCGGGCCTCACGCCAGCCGAAACCTACCGCGCGCTGTGGGCCTCGCTGGGCGCCGGCAAAGCGTGGGAGGGTGAGTTCCTCAACCGGCGGCGCGACGGCGAGATCATCGTCGAATTCTCGCGGATTTCGCCGATCGTCCAGGCCGACGGCACGGTCAGCCACTATCTCAGCATCCAGCAGGACATCACCGAGCGCAAGCGCGTCGAGGACGAACTGGCCCGCTACCGCGACCAGCTCGAGCAGCGGGTTGCCGAGCGGACCCGCCAGCTCGAGGAGGCCAACCAGGTGCTGTCGCTGCGTTCCGCCGAACTGCAGGTTGCCAAGGAGCAGTCCGACGCGGCCAACCGGGCAAAGAGCGCCTTCCTGGCCAACATGAGCCACGAAATCCGCACGCCGATGAATGCCATCATCGGCCTGACCCACCTGCTGCGGGGCAGCGTCGACGACGACGAAGCCCAGGCGCGGCTGCAGAAGGTCAGCGACGCGGCGGGCCACCTGATGACGATCATCAACGACATCCTCGACCTGTCCAAGATCGAGGCCGGCAAGCTGACTCTCGACGACATGAACTTCAGGCTCGACGATGTGGTGCGCAAGGCCTGCGCGCTGGTCGTCGACCGCGCTCACCAGAAGGGCCTGGAGCTGGTCGTGGACGTCGTCGATGTGCCCGACCGCCTGCGCGGCGACGCGACCCGTCTCGGCCAGATGCTGGTCAACTATCTGGGCAATGCGGTCAAGTTCACCGACCACGGCGTGATCGTCGTGCGCGCGCGCACCGAGAGCGAGGATGGCGATACGGTCATGCTGCGCTTCGAGGTCATCGACACCGGCATCGGCATCGACCCCGACACCCGGGCGCGGCTCTTCATGCCCTTCGAACAGGCCGACGGTTCGACGACCCGGCGCTTTGGCGGAACCGGCCTCGGCCTCGCGATCACCAGCCACCTGGCGCGCCTGATGGGCGGGCAGGCCGGCGTCGACAGCGAGCCGGGGCGCGGCAGCAACTTCTGGCTGACCGTGCGTCTCGGCAAGGGCGCCCGCGGCGCCTGGCTGACCCAGCCGCTGCCGTCGCTGCATGTGCTGGTGGCCGATGACCTGTCGGCGTCCCGCCAGGCCCTGGCGGCGATGCTGGAAGCCCTCGGCGCCCGCGTGACGAGCTGCGATTCCGGGGCCGCCGCGGTGGTCGAGGCCGAAAGCGCCCACGACGGCGGCGATCCCTTCGACGTCGCGCTGATCGATGCCGACATGCCGGGCCTCGACGGCTTCGAGACCGCCGTCCGCCTCGGTCGCCTGCCGCTGGCGCCGCCGCCGCGCACCGTCATCCTGACCCGCGGCGACGACCCCGCCGGGCGGATACGGGCCGGCGAGGCCGGCGCGACCGGCGTGCTGGCCAAGCCGGTCACCCTGTCCAGCCTCAACGATGCGATCCAGGCCAGCCTGTCGAGCCTGTCGGCCGGGCGGACGGCGGCGCTCCACGAACTGCCCGGCGAGGCCGCACTGGTCCGCGACCACGCCGGCGCCCGCGTGCTGCTCGTCGAGGACAGTCCGATCAACCAGGAAGTGGCGCTGTCGCTGCTCGAAGGCGTCGGCCTGCGGGTGGATGTCGCCGACAATGGCGCCCTGGCGGTGGACAAGGTCGGCCAGGCCGACTACGACCTGGTGCTGATGGACATGCAGATGCCGGTGATGGATGGCCTCGAGGCGACACGGACGATCCGCAACCTCGGCCACCGGCGGCTGCCTATCGTGGCGATGACGGCCAACGCCTTCGGTGAAGACCGACAACTCTGTCTGGATGCTGGAATGAACGATCACGTCTCGAAGCCGGTCGATCCGGCCATGCTCTACGCCAAGCTGCTGCAGTGGCTGCCCCACGAGGACCGGCCGGCAGAGGTGGCCGTCGAGCCCGTCGCGCCGGCCGACATCCGCGCGCAGCTCGAAACGGTGCCGGGCCTCGACGTGGCCTACGGCCTCAAGAACCTGCGCGGGCGCATCCCCAACTACCTGCGCCTGCTGCACAAGTATGCCGACGGCCACGCCGGCGACCCGGAGCGCATCCGTGCCGAACTCGACGCCGGCAACCAGCCGGAAGTCCGCCGCCTGGCGCATTCGCTGAAGGGCGTGTCGGGCATGATCGGCGCGGTCGGCGTGCAGGGGCTGGCGGCGCAGCTCGAGGCGGCGGTCCGCGAGGAACTCGACCGGGCCACCATCGAGGCCCGTCTGGCCGCCGTCGCCGCGGCCCAGGCGGCTACCGTGAAAGCCATCCGGGCCCTGCCGGCCGAGGTTCCGGCCGAGACCTCGCCCGACCCGCAGCTGGCCGCCGCCGCCATCGCGCGGATCGAAACCCTGCTCGCCGAAGGCGACGTGGCGGTCCAGCGCCTGGCCCGCGAGTCCTCGGCCGTCCTCGCGGGCTGCCTCGGTGCCGACTTGCGGCGCTTCGAGCAGGCCCTCGCCGCCTACGATTTTCCGGATGCCCTGACGATCCTGCGCGCCCGCAAGCCCTGATTGACCGGGCCGGGCGTTTTGGGGGATGCTCACCGGCTGACTTGAGCCGGTTCCGATGATCCACGCATTCCCCTTCGCCCGATGACGCAGCCCCAGCCTTCCCTCCCGCGCCAGCCGAGCGCCGCCGAGCCGGCCGCCGCGTACTGGCCGCTTGTCCTGGCCGCCGCCGCGGTGCTGGCGATCACGGTCGGCGTGCGCCTGTCGCTCGGCCTTTACGTTTCGCCGATCAACACCGCGACCGGCATCGGCATTGCCGGCATCAGCTTCGCGATGGCCGTGTCGCAGATCGTGTGGGGTGTCTCCCAGCCGCTGTTCGGCGCCGTCGCCGACCGCTACGGCCCGGCCGGTTCGCTGCTCGGCGGCGCGGCGGTGCTGGCGGCGGGGCTCGCGCTGACGCCGTTCGCCGGCAGCGAACTGGCGCTGACGATGTGCATCGGCGTGATGGTCGCCGCCGGCGCCGGCGCCGGCAGCCATTCGATCCTCCTCGGCGCCGCCGCCCAGCGGATTCCGCCCCACAAGCGGGCTTTCGCGTCGGGCTTCATCAACGCCGGCGGTTCGTTCGGGCAGTTCGTGTTCGCGCCGCTGTCGCAATTCCTGATCGGCACCTGGGGCTGGGTGACCGCGCTGTTCGGCCTGGCGGCGATCACGCTGCTGACGATTCCGCTGTCGTGGCCGCTGTGTCGCCAGCCGCAAGGCCCGGCCGCCGCCGCGGCGAGCGTCGGGATCGGTGAGCAGCTGCGCATCGCGCTGGCCGACCGCAGCTACTGGTGCCTGCACGCCGGTTTCTTCACCTGCGGCTTCCATATCGCCTTCCTGGTCACCCATCTGCCCGGCGCGGTCGACCTGTGCGGCCTGCCGGCCAGCGTGTCGGCCTTGTCGCTGGCGCTGATCGGCCTCGCCAACATCGTCGGCAGCCTGGCCACCGGGGCCCTCTGCCAGCGCTACCGGATGAAGTGGATACTGGCCATCATGTACGCCTCCCGCGCGGTGCTGGTGGGGCTCTACCTGGTCGCGCCGAAAACCGAGCTGACCTTCTACGCCTTCGCGGTCGGCCTCGGCCTGACCTGGCTGGCGACGGTGCCGCCCACCGCCGGCCTGGTCGGCAAGCTGTTCGGCGTGCGCTACCTCGGCACGCTGTTCGGCCTCACGCTGCTGTCGCACCAGATCGGGGCCTTCTTCGGTGCCTGGCTGGGGGGGCTGGCGCTGGTGAGTTTCGGCAACTACGACTGGATGTGGTACGCCGACATCGCGCTGGCGGTGGTGGCGGCGCTGGTGAATGTGCCGATCCGCGAGGCGCCGCTGCACGTCGCGGCGGCCGGCACGCGTTAGCCGGCCGCGCCCGGCTCAGCCCTGCATCTCGCCGATCGTGCGGCGCAGGCGGCGGTGGGCGAGGGTGAAGAACACCGCGCCGATGAGGGCCACCATCGCGAACTGCGGCCACACCACGTCGAGGCCGGCGTTGCGGAACAGGGTGGCCTGGGCGAGGCCGACGAAGTGGGTGGTCGGGGCCACCGACATCAGCCAGCGCACCACGTCGGGCATGCTTTCGCGGGGCGTCAGGGCGCCCGACAGAATCTGCAGCGGCAGCAGCACGAGGATGGACATCAGCCCGAACTGGGGCATGTTGCGCGCCAGCGTGCCCATGAAGATGCCGATCGAGGTGGCGGCGAACAGATACAGCAGGGTGCCCAGCGCAAACAGCGTGGCCGACCCGGCGACGGTCACGCCGAGCACGCCCTTGACCACCACCTGCAGCGACAGCGACGACGCCACCAGCACCACCGCGGCCATCGCCCACACCTTCGAGAGCATGATTTCCAGCGGTGTCACCGGCATCACCAGCAGGTGTTCGATGGTGCCGTGTTCGCGTTCGCGGATCAGCGCCGCGCCGGTGAGGAGGATGCCGAGCTGGGTGATGTTGTTGATGATCGCGGTGACGGCGGCGAACCAGGTGGCGTCCAGATTGGGGTTGAACAGCGCACGCGGCACCAGCTCGACCGGCTGGGCGGCGGCGGCCCGGTGGCGCTGGGCGAAGGCG
>SSSX01000395.1 GCA_015657735.1 Zoogloeaceae bacterium | reverse complement strand
CCACGCGCGGGTAGACAACGACGACATCATCCGCCCGCTCGACAAGCCGGTGGCCACCGAGGCGCTGGCCGTGCTGAAGGGCAATCTTGCGCCGAACGGCAGCGTGATCAAGCCCAGTGCGTCGGACCCGGCGCTGCAGCGGCACCGCGGGCGGGCCGTGGTTTTCGAGAACGCCGACGATCTCGCCGCGCGCATCCACGCTCCGGAACTCGAGGTCGATGCGTCCAGCGTGCTGGTGCTGCGCAACGTCGGGCCGCAGGGCGGTCCCGGCATGGCCGAGAACGGCATGGTCCCGATTCCCAAGAAACTCGTGCAGCAGGGCGTCCGCGACATGGTGCGGATCAGCGATGCGCGCATGAGCGGCACCAGCTTCGGCACCTGTGTCCTGCACGTCAGCCCGGAATCGTGGGTCGGTGGACCGCTGGCGCTGGTGAGGAACGGCGACGAGATCGAAATCGATGTTCCGGAGCGGACGATCACGCTGTGCGTCGGCGACGCCGAACTGGCGCAGCGCCGTCAGGCCTGGCAGCCGCCGGCGCCGCATTTCAGGCGCGGCTGGGGGCAGTTGTTCTCGCAGCACGTTACCCAGGCTCACGAAGGATGCGACTTCGGTTTCTTGGCCAGCCGTGAGCCCAATCCCGAACCGGCAATACACGGGAAGATCTAGCCGCCAGCGTCGAAAAAACCGCCTTGCAGCATCGGACGACCGCCCCCCGCGAGGGAGGGCGGTCGTTTCGTTTGCGGGTTGCCGGCGGTGCTCGTCGTGCCGGAGCGCTTCGCCGCGCTCGGGCCCATTCGGGGGATGAAACTGCCCGCGCGATTCCGCGACCATCACGCTCACCCAATACGTTGGAGTCCTGCGGGATTCGCACGCCATGCAAGGACTTTGAGCGTGAAGCAATTATCAGCGCGGCGGGTTGCCGTACTCGGCGCAGCGGGAATCATCGAGCGGGTTTAAGTCTGCTTCGTGGTAGACAGATTTTGCATGTATTCATTTGAGGAGTGATCAATGAGCGACTATCGCGCGCCCATCAAGGATATGCGTTTCGTCATGGACGAGATCGCCGGTTTCAAGCAGTTGAGCCAGATTCCCGCCTTCGCCGAAGCGACGCCGGACATGGCCGACGCCATTCTCGACGAAGCCGCCAAATTCACCGGCGGCGTTCTCGCCCCGCTCAACCGCATCGGCGACACCCAGGGCTGCACCTGGACGCCGGAAGGCGTGCGCACGCCCGACGGCTGGAAGGAAGCCTACAAAGCCTTCTGCGAAGGTGGCTGGAGCGGCATCACGCTGCCGGCCGAATTCGGCGGCCAGGGCCTGCCCAGCGCGCTGGGCATCGCCGTGCAGGAAATGGTCTGCTCGGCCAACCTCGGCTTTTCGCTCGGCCCCTTGCTCACCTCCGGCGCCGTCGAAGCCCTGCTGACCTGCGCCAGCGACGAGTTGAAAGCCGTCTACCTGGAAAAGATGGTCACCGGCGCATGGACCGGCACGATGAACCTGACCGAGCCGCAGGCCGGCTCCGACCTGGCGCTGATCCGCTCGCGCGCCGAGCCGCAGGCCGACGGCAGCTACCGCGTGTTCGGCCAGAAGAT
>SSSX01000052.1 GCA_015657735.1 Zoogloeaceae bacterium | reverse complement strand
TGCCCGCGCCAGTCAGACGAGCAGGGGCAGATAGTCCTGCGAGTAGCGATGCACGCGCTTGTCGGCGGCCGCTTCGGCGATCGGCCACCAGCGCAGGGACTCATGCTGGTCGTCGATGCCGGGCACTTCGAAGCCAGCGGCGACGTCGATGCGGTGGGCGATCACCACGTAGTGGGTACTCACACCGATGTCGCCGGCAAAGCAGTCGGGGTAGAAGTGTTCGAACACGCCGAGCAACTTTGGCCGCAGCGCGGCCACGTCGGCGATGCCGAGTTCCCGCGCGGCCACCCGCTGCAGCGCGGCGGCGCGGGGTTCGTCCTTGAAGATGCGGCCGCCGGGCACGAACCAGCTTCCCTGCGCGGGGCGGTTGTTGCGCAGGCCGAGAAGTATCTCGCGGCCGTCTCGCACCAGCACCAGATCGACCGACACCAGCGGCAGCGCGCGCAGCAGCTGGACAAATTCTTCATCGCGTTTCATTGCCTGCCTCCCGTTCTCTCCAAACCGGCGTCAGTGCCCGGTATCGCTGCGCGGCACGAAGACCCATGCCAGCAGCGCCGCGGCAAGACCCCAGAAAGCCATGCCGGCGACCATCGGCATGGCCGTGCCGTCCATCTGCGCGCCCACCCAGCGGCCGGTGGCGAAGGCCACCGCCATCATCACGAAGCCGGCCAGTGCCGATGCGGCCCCCGCTGCCTTGGGGAACGGTGCGACCGCTCCGCTCTGCCCGCAGGGCTGGTGAACACCGTGGCCGAGCATGTAGAGCCAGGCCGGCACGATCACCGCCCACGGAGTGTCGATGGCGGCCAGCGCCAGGCCGGCCATCAAGCCGCCGCCGCCCAGCGACAGCGCGCCGCCAAGCCGCAGTGCGCGAACCATGCCGGCCGTCATCAGCATGCGCCGGCACAGCATGGTACCGCCGATATAGCACACCGACAGTGACAGCAGCACCAGCCCGTAAGCCGTCATCGAAAAGCCGAAATGGCGGATGAAGACGAAGGACGAGGCGGCCAGAAAGCAGAACAGGCCGCCGGTGGACGCCGCCGACAGCAGCGAGCAGGCCCAGAAGCGGCCGTTGCCGAGAATCTGCGCCATGGTGCGCGCCAGCACCGCGGGGCGAAGCGCGTCGGGGCGGCGTTCGTGCAGTGTTTCCTCGAAATGGCGGGCGATGACATACAGCACCACCGCGCCGGCCGCCACCAGCGCCATCAGCGTGGCCCGCCAGCCCACGTATTGCGCCAGTCCGCCGCCGAGCAGCGGCGCGACGAAGGCGGCCACGCCGAGCCCCGACAAACCCTTGCTCATCGCGCGGGCACCGGCCTCCGGCGCGTAGAGATCGCGCACCACGGCCCGCGCGCAGACCGTCGCCGCGCCCATGCAGACGCCCTGCAGCGTGCGCCACAGCACCAGCATGTCGATCGAGGCGGCCAGCGCAGCGCCGGCGGCGGCCACGGTGTACCCCGCCATGCCGGCGAGCAGCACCGTGCGCCGGCCAAGCACATCCGACACCGGCCCCCACAACAGTTGCGACACGCCGAAGGCAAGGACCAGCGCGGTGAGCGTGAGCTGGGCGCGGGCCGGCTCGGCGCCATAGGCGACGGTCAGCGCCGGCAGCGCGGGCAGGTAAAGGTCGGTGGTGAGCGGCTGCAGACCGAGCAGCAGCGACAAGATCAGGATGACGAGAGGTGGCGACACGCGGCGTGGAGTGATGCGAAGAAGGGGGAAGAACGGAAGGAAACGGCGCTGTCGCCGTTGGCGGTGGCAACACGCGAACTCGGCGATGCACGCTGTGGGTGCGAATTCATTCGCACAAACCCGCCATCCGGCCACGGTGGGCGAATGAATTCGCACCTACGGTCGGCGGCTGCGATGTGGGTCGAAGGCGTGCTTCAGACGACGCCACCGCTCAAGGGGACAGCGCCAGCAAGAAGGGCTGCGCAGCTGGCGCAGCCCTTCTTGCTGTATGGCAAGCCCGGTGGATCAGTTGCGCAGGAAGTCGATGACCATGCGGTTGAACGTGTCGGCATGCTCCCACTGCGCCCAGTGGCCGCAGCGGTTGAACACGTGCAGTTCGGCGTTGGGCATGCCCCACAGCAGGCGCAGGCCGATATCCATCGGCACGAAGCGGTCGTCGCGGCCCCAGATGACCAGCGTTTTGGCGGTGATCTCGCCCAGGCGCGGGCCGACGTC
>SSSX01000394.1 GCA_015657735.1 Zoogloeaceae bacterium | reverse complement strand
GAGCCCGGCTCGCTGCGGAACAGGCCGAACAGCCAGTCGGCGAAGATGGCGCGGGTGGACCAGGTTTTCTGGCCGTTGAGGATGTAATGGCGGCCGTCGTCGGACAGGCGGGCCTTGCTGGTGATCGCCGCCATGTCGGAGCCGGCGTTAGGCTCCGACCAGCCCTGCGCCCACATGTCGTCGCTGGCCGCCATGCGCGGCAGGAAGCGGCGCTTCTGCTCGTCGCTGCCGAATTCCATCAGCGTCGGGCCGAGCAGCAGCTGGCCGTTCTGGTTGACGCGCAGCGGGGCGCCGGCGGCGTAGTACTCCTCCTCGAAGATCAGCCACTCGATGAGGTCGCAGCCGCGCCCGCCGAGTTCCTCCGGCCACATGACCATCGACAGGCGGCTGTCGAACAGGCGGCGCTCCCATTCGCGGTGCTGCTCGAACCCTTCGCGGGTGTCGTAACTGGCCAGCGGGACGGCGGGCACGTTGCGCGCCAGCCAGCTCCGCACCTCGGCGCGGAAAGCCTGCTGCTTGGGGGTGTAGGCGAGATCCATGGCGGGCCCTCAGAAGGTGGCGTCGCGCTTCTCGACGAAGGCGCGGCGGGTTTCGGCGGAATCCGGGCTGGTGTAGGCCTGCAGCGTGAAGCCCTGCTCCCAGCGGTACTTGTCTTCGAGGTTGCCGTCCTCGATGCCGTTGAGGGCTTCCTTGGCGATGCGGATCATCGCCGGGCTCTTGGCGGCGATCTTGCGGGCGATCTCGAGCGCCGCGTCGCGCAGCCCGGCCCGCGGCACCACGCGCTCGATGAAGCCGTAGCGCTCGGCGTCGCGGGCGCCGATGGGGTCGCCGGTGAAAAACAGGTAGCGCACCTTCTGCACCGGGAAGAGGCGCTGCAGGTGGGCGCCGCCGCCCATCGCTCCGCGATCCACTTCGGGCAGCGCGAAGGTCGCGCAGTCGGCGGCGACCACGATGTCGGCGGCGCCGGTGATGCCGATGCCGCCGCCGAGCACGAAGCCATGCACGGCGACGATGACCGGCACCGGGCTGCGGTGCACCGCCTTGAAGGTGGCGTAGTTGCCGCCATTCACCGCCACGATGCGCTCGGGGTGGGCGTCCAGCTCCTTGATGTCGACGCCGGCGCAGAAGCCGCGCCCGTCGGCGCGGATCACGATGACGCGGACCTCGGGGTTGGCGCCGAGCGCGTCGAGGTGGCCGGCCAGCGCGAACCATTCCGCGCTGTCGAGGGCGTTCACCGGCGGTTTGTCGATGACGAGTTCGGCGATGCCGGCGTCGATGGAAATGCGAAAGGCCTGCGTCACGGGGCGGTCTCCAGGGAAGGTTGAGGGGTCGGGGACGGCACGGCGCCGCCGTCCGCGCGGGCGTAGAGGGTGGCCAGGCAGGCTTCGGCGCCGGCGGCGATCTCCTCGATCACCGCGCGGGCGCTCTTCAGGTCGCCGATCGCGGCGGCCACCTGGCCGCTGGGCAGGATGCCCTCGTCGGGGCGGCCGTCGACCATCGCGCGCTGCAGCAGCACCGGCTGGTTGGCGGACATCACGGTCTGCGCCAGCGCGGCCGGGTGTTCCCTGACGGCGCGGCCGAGCACGCCGAGCATGTGGGCGAGGCTCATGCCGGTGTGGCGCTTCCAGTGCCAGGCGCTCCGCAGCGCGATGGCGAGGCGGCCGAGCGGCGAGGCGGCCTCGAGGCGGCGGATGAAGGCGTTGTCGATCATGCGGTGGCGCATGCCGTCCACCGCCAGCGTCACGCGGATGTGCTGCGGGTCGTCCACCTTGAGGTAGCGCGCCAGCGTGGCCGGCGGGGTCGGCGAGTCGGTGCTCATCATGAAGCGGGTGCCCATCGCGATGCCCGCCGCGCCGGCCGCCAGCGCCGCCGCCAGACCGCGCCCGGTGGAGTAGCCGCCGGCGGCGATGACCGGCACGCTGACCGCGTCGAGGATCTGCGGCAGCAGGATGGTGGACGGCACGCCGCCGGTGTGGCCGCCGCCTTCGCCGCCCTGGATGGTGATCATGTCGGCGCCCAGTTCGACGGCCTTGATCGCGTGCTTGACGGCGCCGACGGTGGGAATGCACAGCACGCCGGCGTCCTTGAAGCGGGCAATGGTCTTCCGGTCCGGCCCGCGGCCGTAGCTCACGGCGCGCAGGCGGTAGTGGATGGCCAGGTCGACGCACTGCGCGGCGTTGTCCTGGAACATGTGGAAGTTGAGGCCGAAGTTGCTGCCGCCGGTGGCGGCGATGACCTTGCGGATCTCGGCTTCGAGCTGGTCGGCGGCGAGGGT
>SSSX01000393.1 GCA_015657735.1 Zoogloeaceae bacterium | reverse complement strand
GCGGGCCTTCAAGCAGGCCCTGTTCGCGGTGCGCAACGAAGAGTCGGCCCTCGACATCGTGCAGGACGCAATGATGAAACTTGCGGAAAAGTACGGCGACAAACCCGTCGACGAACTGCCGATGCTGTTTCAGCGCATCCTCCAGAACGTCATCCGCGACTACTACCGCCGCCAGAAGGTGCGCAGCATGTGGACCACGCTGCTGTCGGCATTCTCCGGCCCCGAGGACGACGAACACGACCCGCTCGACTCCCTCGAATCCGCCGACAGCGACCACAAGAGCGAATCGCCCCAGGCTCAACTCGAACAGCGGCAGACCCTCAGTGTCATAGAAATGGAAATCGAAAAGCTTCCGCCACGTCAACGCGAAGCCTTCCTCATGCGTTACTGGGAAGAAATGGACATAGCAGAAACGGCCGCGGCAATGGGTTGTTCGGAGGGCAGCGTCAAGACGCACTGCTCGCGCGCAACGCATACCCTTGCCGCTGCACTGGCAGCAAAGGGCATCACCTTATGAACGATCACGACTTTCAGTTCCGGGTCAGGCAACACCTGAACAGCTCCGCACGGAACATCGCCTCCCCCGTCGCCAGCCGCCTGCACCAGGCGCGGCAAAAGGCGCTCGACCGCCAGAAGGTCGCGGTGCGCGGACTCAGCATGGCCGGCATCGGCAATCTGATCTCCGAACATGTCATGCCGCGCGGCAGAACGGCGCTGGCCATGCTCCTCGTTGTGCTGATCGCGCTGGGCAGCGGTTTCCTCGGCGAACTGCAGCGAACCGCCGACATGGAGGAACTGGACAGCGCCCTTCTCGCCGACGACCTTCCGATTGACGCCTACCTGGACCGCGGGTTTGACGCATGGGTTCAAAACAACTCGCCCGACTGATCACCGCGTTCACCCTGGCCTGTTCGACGTCCCTGCTCGCCGCTCCACCGATGACGGCGCCGGCATGGAACGACCTGACCCCGGAGCAGCAACGCACCCTCGCACCGCTGGCCAAGGAATGGCGCGACCTGCCCGATGAACGCAAGCGCAAATGGGTCGGAATCGCCGACCGCTTCCCCGGCTACACGCCGGAGGAGCAGTCACGCCTGCAAGGACGCATGGAAACCTGGTTCGCGCTCACACCCGAGCAGCGCGCGGTGGCACGCGACCAGTACCGCAACCTGCGGCGCATTCCGCCCGAGCAGCGCGAAGGCCTGCGGCAGCAGTGGCAGACCTATCAGGAACTGCCCAACGAAGAGAAACAGCGTTTCACCGAAGCGGCAAGCAAGCCGGCCGCCAAGCCGACTCCGCCCAAAACGGGCGCCCCGCCGATCAAACCGCTGACCGCTCCGCCGCGGCCCATCGTGCCCAGGATCGTCGTCAAGACGCCGCCCGCACCGGCACCTGCGCCGCCGATCGAACCTTTCGTCGCGGCGCCCGCCGTCGTTTCGGACACCATCCCCCCCAGCGCGACGGCAACCGGCGGAGCAAGCCCGGCCGCCGACACCGCCCCTGCCCGGCCCTGACCGATGCCCCAGCCTCCCCGACGCACCGGGACACCCGCCCCGGAGCGGCAGACTGTCGAACTGGCGGGACTCCGCCGCCGCCTCGCCAGCATGCTGTATGAATGCCTGCTGCTGCTCGGCGTCCTCGCCCTGACCTTCATGGTGCCGCTGCTGATGCTCGGCATCGGCCTGAACTACACGCCCGACGGCGGCATCATGTGGCTCCACATCTTCCTGGTGCTCGGGCTGTATTTTCTGTGGTACTGGCGCCGCGGCGGCCAGACGCTGGCGATGCAGACCTGGAAGCTGCGCCTCGTCAACGCCGACGGGCAGCCGATTTCCGTCGGCCAGGGCTGGCTGCGCTATGCCTTGGCGTGGCCGTCGGTGTGCTTTTTTGGCGTTGGGCTCCTGTGGGCGCTGCTCGACCGCGACCGCCAGTTCCTGCACGATCGCCTCGCCGGTACGCGCATCGTGCTGCTCACCACGCCACCGGCGCCCTGAACGGCGTCAGCGCCGTTCGACCCACCACATCATCCCCATCGCCGCGAGCAGGAAGACGACGCTCGGCGTCAGCGCGGCCACCGCCGGAACCCAGCCGTTGATGACCCCGAGGTTGGAGAACAGGCCGTTCAGCAGGTGGAAACCGACCCCGATCATGATGCCCGAGAACACCTTCAGGCTGACCCCGCCCATCCGCGTCTGCATGTAGCCGAAAGGCAAGGCCAGCCCCATCATCACGAAGGCCGCAAACGGATAGGCGAGCTTCTTCCACAGCGCGATCTCGTAGCGGGTGGTGCGCTGGTTGTTCTCTTCGAGGTGATGGATGTAGGAATACAGCGTCGCCACCGACATGCGCTCCGGCACCACCATCAGCACCGACAGCACATCCGGCGTGAGCTCCGATTTCCAGATCAGCTCGGGCAGCTTCTTCGTTTCGGTACGCTCGGCAAGAAACTGCGTCTGGGCGACATTGCGCAGCCGCCAGCCTTCCCGCTCATCATAGTTGCCCGCCTCGGCCTCGCTGATCGACACCAGCGCGGCCTTCTCGTCGAATTCATAGAGGCGGACATCCTGCAGCGAGGTGTCGGGCAGCACGTTGCGCACATTCACGAAACGCCGTCCGTCGCGCACCCACAGGCCGGTGCGCAGCTCCTGCGACACCACCGAACGGGTCGCCGCCAGCCGCCACTGCTGGGCCGCCCGCTCGGCCGGCGGCGCCAGATATTCGCCGAACAGGAAGGTCACGACGACGAAGATGCTGCCGATGGACAGCAGCGCCAGCAGGAGGCGTCGCGTCGACAAGCCGGACGCCCGCAGCACGGTGATCTCGGAATGCCGCGCCAGTGTCGTCAACGCATAAAGTGTGCCGATCAGCACCGCGATCGGCATCAGTTCGTACACCCGGCCGGGCAGGATCATCGCCACGTAGATGGCGGCATGGTGCAGCTGATAGCCACCCTTGCCGATATCGTCGAGCTCGTTCACCAGATCGAAAAACGCGAACAGGCCCAGAAAGGCGAGCAGGACGAGGGCCACGGCCGCGTAGATTTCGCGGCTCAGGTAGCGGATATAGACAGGGATCATCAGCGCCTCCGCCAGCGCGCAAAAACGCTGATGCGACGGTAGAACAGGATGGCCAGCACGCCCAGCATCGCCAGGTGGGGAATCCACAGGCCGACGTCGAACCGCAGCCGCCCCTGCCCGACCCAGGCCTGGCAGACGCTCACCGCATTGCTGTAGATCAGGTAGATCAGCACCGCCAGGATCAGGTTGTTGGTGCGGCCGGCGCGCGGATTGACGAAGGAAAGGGGAATCGCCAGCAGCGCCAGCATGACCGCCAGCAGCGGCGTGCTGACCCGCGCCAGGAGTTCACCGCGGCTGCGGTTGTCGGGATTTTTGATCAGGGCCGGCAGCGCCAGCGTCTTCGGCTGCCGCGGCGCCGACGCCGACTCCTTGGACTCCATGCGGATCTGGTAGCGCTCGAACTCCATGACCCGGTAACTCGGCGTGCCTGGCGTACCTTCGTAGCGGCGGCCATTCTGGAGCACGACGAAACGGTTGCCGTTGGCGTCGACTTCCGTGTGGCCCTGCGCCGCCACCATGACCCCCAGCCGGCCGTTCTGCATGCTGCTGGCGAACACATTGCGCGCCCGCCCCTCTTCGCCCGACAGCGCCTCGACGAAAAAAACCCGCTCGCCGCCCGACGACTCGCGGAACAGCCCCGGCGCCACCCGCGACACATCGTCCCGGTTGTTGAGCTGCTCCTTGTACTCGATGCTCTTCTTCTGCGCCCACGGCGCGACGAACAGCGACAACGCGGCGATCAGCACCACCACCGGCACCGCGAAGCGCAGCACCGGCCGCACCCATGCCGTCAGCGGCAGGCCGCTGGAAAACCAGACCACCATTTCGGAATCGCGATACCAGCGCGACAGCGTCATCAGAATGGCGATGAAGACGGTCAGCGACAGCACCACCGGCATCTGGGCGACGGCGCCGAAGCCGATCAGTGCCAGCACCGCGTCGGCCGGCACGCGCCCGCCGGCGGCCTGGCCGAGCAGGCGGATGAGCACCGTCGAAATGAGAATGGCGAACAGCGCCACGAAGACCGCCACGGCGTTCTGCGTGAATTCGCGCTGGGCGGCTCGTAGAAAAATCATGCGGAGGGAGAGGGGGCTGGCGTCGTCGGGCGGCCGTTTTGACGTCCGCCGGGGTGCCGGCCATAATGGCGCGATGTCCCAATGACGCGTGTTTCCAAGGAGAAGCGGGTGGAATTTACCATAAAGGCCGGATCGCCGGAAAAACTCAAGAACGGTTGTGTCGTTGTCGGCGTTCATGCCGGCGGCGACCTCACCGCGGCGGCCAGGGCACTTGACAAAGCCAGCAATGGCGCCATCGCCACCGTCCTTGCCCGCGGCGACCTCGACGACAAGGCCGGTTCCACCTTGATGCTCCACGATCTGCCGGGGCTCGCCACGCCCCGGGTGCTGCTGGTCAGCCTCGGCCAGGCCGACGAACTCACCGACAAGCTGTACCGCGATGCGGTCGCCGCCGCCGCCCGGGCCCTGGCCGGCTCCGTGGCCGGCGACGCCGCCTTCTGCCTTGCCGATGCCGAACTGCCCCACCGCGACCTCGCCTGGCGCCTCGGCCAGGCTGCCCAGATTCTCAAAGACAGCACCTACCGCTGCGACGAGCTGAAGTCGAAGAAGGACGAGTCGAAGAAAGGCATCAGCAAGCTCGTCTTCGTCGCCCGCGGCAAGGATGCCGACGCCCTCGACGCCGCCATCCGCCGCGGCGAAGCCGTCGCGGACGGCATGGCCCTCGCCAAGACCCTCGGCAACCTGCCGGGCAACGTGTGCACGCCGGGCTATCTGGCCACCACCGCCCGGAAGCTCGCCAAGGATCACAAGATCAAGGTCGAGGTGCTGGAGCAGGACGACATGGAAAAGCTCGGCATGGGCGCCCTGCTGTCGGTCGCCCGCGGCTCCCACGAACCGCCCAAGTTCATCGTCCTCAACTACAAGGGCGGCAAGGCCAAGGACAAACCGGTGGTGCTGGTCGGCAAGGGCATCACCTTCGACACCGGCGGCATCTCGCTGAAGCCCGGCGAGGCGATGGACGAGATGAAGTACGACATGTGCGGCGCCGCCAGCGTGCTCGGCACCTTCAAGGCCATCGCGCAGATGGCGCTGCCGATCAACGTCGTCGGCCTCATTCCGACCACCGAGAACATGCCGGGCGGCGCGGCCATCAAGCCGGGCGACATCGTCACCTCGATGTCCGGCCAGACCATCGAGATCCTCAACACCGACGCCGAAGGCCGCCTGATCCTGTGCGACGCCCTCACCTACGCCGAGCGCTTCGATCCGGTGGCGGTGGTGGACGTGGCCACCCTCACCGGCGCCTGCATCATCGCCCTCGGCAACCTCACCTCCGGCCTGCTGGCGAACGACGACGAACTGGCCGCCGAACTCCTCGCCAGCGGCCAGGCGGCCGGCGACAAGGCGTGGCAGCTGCCGCTGTGGGACGAATACCAGGACATGCTGAAGAGCAACTTCGCCGACATCCCCAACATCGGCAGCAAGGGGGCCGGCACCATCACCGCGGCGTGTTTCCTGGCCCGCTTCACCAAGGCCTACAAGTGGGCGCACCTCGACATCGCCGGCACGGCCTGGAAATCCGGCGCCGACAAGGGCGCCACCGGCCGCCCGGTGCCGCTGCTGACCCAGTTCCTGATCGGCCGCGCCGGCCACTGAGCCGTCGGCCACGCCCGGCATGACCGACATCCGCTTCTACCACAACGCCCCGGACCGCCTGCGGGTGGCCTGCGTGCTGACCGCCAAGGCCAGCGGCGGCGGACGGCGGGTGTCGGTTTTCGCGCCGGACGGCAGCGTCGCACGGCATTTCGACCAGATGCTGTGGAGCTTCCAGCCGCTGGCCTTCGTGCCCCACGTGGCCGCCGGCTCGCCGCTGGCCGCCGAAACGCCGGTGGTCATCGGCAGCCACGTCGACGCGCTGCCCCACGACGACGTGCTGATCAACCTCGGCACCGATCTGCCGACGGGCTTCGAACGCTTCCGGCTGGTGATCGAGATCGTCGGCCCCGGCGACGCCGAACGCCTCGCCGCGCGGACGCGCTTCCGGCGCTACAAGGATCTCGGTTTTCCCCTCGACACCCACGACCTGGCGCAACGGAGCGGCGAATGAATTCCCACCCGACCCCCGAGTTCGAAATCTCCCTCGACGACGAGGAAGGCGACCGCCTGATCGAAAAGACCGACGCCCTGATCCAGCGTCACGGCCATTTCGCCATCGCGCCCGACGCCGACGACCTGCCGGTGCTCACCGACGTGGTGGACGAACGGATCGAGCCCTTCATCGGCGACATCGCGCCCGTCCTCGACCGCATCGACATCGAACCCGCGCTCGCCGCGCCGCCCCCGGCTTTCGCGACATCCGTGCAGCCCGACGATCTGGCCGAGCGCCTCGTCGCCCTCGACACCGCGATCAGCCGGCACATCGAGGAATGGGTCGCCAGCGAACTGCCCCAGCTCGTCTCGCGCGAACTCGACGATCTGGCCGAACGCCTGCGCACCCGGGCCGCGGCCCACCTGCGCGCCACGCTGATCCCCCTCGTTTCCGCCGCGATCGCCGACAGCCTCGACCCCGAATCCACTCCCGACGCGTAAGCCGGCGTCACGCGCCGAGTCTTGCCGGCGGTGGCGCGGAGCGCTTCCGCTATAATCCGCCCTTTGCCTTCAAAGACAGCCCCCATGGAACTGGCCAAGAGTTTCGAGCCGGCGGAGATCGAACGCCGCTGGTATGAGCACTGGGAGACGAGCGGCTACTTCGCCGCCGGCCTCGACCGCAGCAAGCCCGCCGACCAATCCTTCTGCATCCTGCTGCCGCCGCCCAACGTCACCGGCACCCTGCACATGGGTCACGGTTTCAACCAGACGATCATGGACGCGCTGACCCGCTACCACCGCATGCGCGGCTGGAACACCCTGTGGCAGCCCGGCACCGACCACGCCGGCATCGCCACCCAGATCGTCGTCGAACGCCAGCTCGACGCCCAGGGCATCTCCCGCCACGACCTCGGCCGCGAGAAGTTCCTCGAGAAAGTGTGGGAGTGGAAGGAATACTCCGGCGGCACCATCACCCAGCAGATGCGCCGCATGGGCACCAGCCCCGACTGGAGCCGCGAACGCTTCACGATGGATGCCGGCCTCAACAAGGTCGTCACCGAAACCTTCGTGCGCCTCTACAACGAAGGCCTGATCTACCGCGGCAAGCGCCTGGTCAACTGGGATCCGAAGCTGCACACCGCCGTCTCCGACCTCGAAGTCGTCCAGGAAGAAGAAGACGGCTTCATGTGGCACATCCTCTACCCGTTCAGCGATGGCCCGATCGACGGCCTCACCGGCCTCACCGTCGCCACCACCCGTCCCGAAACCATGCTCGGCGACGTCGCCGCGATGGTCCACCCCGAAGACGAGCGCTACGCCCACCTGATCGGCAAGACCGTCCGCCTCCCGCTGTGCGGGCGCGACATCCCGATCATTGCCGACGACTACGTCGACCGTGAATTCGGCACCGGCGTCGTCAAGGTCACCCCGGCCCACGACTTCAACGACTACGCCGTCGGCCAGCGCCACGGCCTGGCCCAGATCAGCATCCTCACGCTGGATGCCAGGATCAACGAGCATGCGCCCGCCAAATACCAGGGCCTCGACCGCTTCGACGCCCGCAAGGCCATCGTCGCCGACCTCGAAACCGAAGGCGTGCTCGTCGACACCAAGCCCCACAAGCTGCAGGTGCCGCGTGGCGACCGGACCGGCGTGGTCATCGAACCGATGCTCACCGACCAGTGGTTCGTCGCCATGTCCAAGCCGGGCCACGACGGCAAGTCGATCACCGAAAAGGCGCTGGAAGTCGTGTCGTC
>SSSX01000392.1 GCA_015657735.1 Zoogloeaceae bacterium | reverse complement strand
TTCGTCGGCGTGCGCGACGTGGTGCTGCAGCAGTACGTGCTGCAGTTCCTCGACGACGGCGCCGGCTACCTGCGGCATGTGGCCGAGGTGGTGCAGTGCCGGGAGCCGACCGAGCCCTACGAGTTCCATTTCAAGGACGGCCGGGTCGTCACCGATTTCTCCCGCGTCGTCGCCGGGCCGGACGGAAACCGTGCCATCGGGCGGATCTGGGTTTTCGAGGACATCACCGAGCAGCGCCGGGTGGCGCGCCAGCTGCTGCATCTGGCCGAACGCGATCCGCTCACCAATCTTTTCAACCGCCGCCGCTTCCACGAGGAGCTCGAGCGCATGCTGGCCGACGGGCGGCGCCACCGGGAGGGCGTGGGCCTGCTGGCCATCGACCTGGACGGCTTCAAGCCGGTCAACGACCGCTTCGGCCACCCGGCCGGCGACGAAGTGCTGATCGGGCTGGCCGCCGCGGTCGGTGCCGTGGTGCGGCGCAACGAGATGTTCTTCCGGATGGGCGGCGACGAGTTCGCGATCCTCGTGCCGTCGGCGGCGGCCCAGGGCCTGGCCGAACTGGCGCGGCGGGTGTGCGCGTGCATCGCCGGGCTGCGTTTCTCGTTCGAGAACGATGCCGCCAGCGTTTCGGCGAGCATCGGCATTGCCCTCAGCACCCGCAACGGCGACGACACCGAGGCGCTGATCGGCGCCGCCGACCGGGCCATGTATCTGGCCAAGGCGCTCGGCGGCAACTGCTGGGAGTTTGCGCGGGAAACCTCCCGCATGGCGGTGGATTGAGGCGGCGCGGAAGGCTAGAATCTCGCCACCTTGCCGGCCGCGGGCCAACCGCTCCGGCAATTCCAACTCAAGAGGTGATACATGGCACGGATGGTGAATTGTGTGAAGCTCGGTCGCGAGGCCGAAGGTCTCGATGTTCCGCCGCTTCCCGGCGAACTCGGCAAGCGCGTCTTCGAGAACGTCTCGAAGGAAGGCTGGCAGCAGTGGGTCAAGCACCAGACGATGCTGATCAACGAAAACCGCCTCAATTTGATGGATGCCCGGGCGCGCAAGTATCTGGCCGAGCAGATGGAGCGCTATTTCTTCGGCGGCGGTGCCGATCAGGTCAGCGGCTACGTGCCGCCGAGCAACTGAGCGCGGTTTCTCCGCGTCACGCCCCGACGGCCCCGGTTTGCGGGGCCGTCGGCTTTTGGGCGCCGCTTTCGAGGCTGTACAGCCAGGCCAGCAGCTCGGCGACGGCGACGTAGAGTTCGGGCGGAATGCGCGCGTCGAGGTCGACCTGCATCAGCAAGGCGACCAGTTCGGGCGATTCGTGAACATACACGCCGGCCTCGCGGGCCCGCGAGACGATCTCGGCGGCGATCAGGCCGCGCCCCTTGGCGACCACGGTGGGGGCCGACTGGCCGGCGTTGTAGGCCAGCGCGACCGCTTCAGCGCGCTGTTCGCCGGGGTGTTCGGGGCGATTCACGGTGTGCTCCGACGTTCGGCGACGAGGCCGGTGAGCGGAACATTGGCGGCGTCGAGGGCGTCGGCGAGGCGCTGCCGGGCGGTGTCGAGGGTGCTGCGGGTGGCTTCGCTGTCGGCGATCAGGCGCACCGCGACGCCGGCCGGGGTGAGGTGAAGTTTGGCTTCGACGCCGCCCAGACTGGGCAGACTCAGGCGCAGCGTGGTGTTCCAGTAGGGTTCGGCGGTGTCGTCGGCATTGCCGCGCTCCTGCTGTGGATCTTCGATTTCCCATTCCATCGTCTGGCCGGGCCAGACCTGCCCCTGCCACGTGATCTGGTGGGTGGCGATGGCGTCGAGCTGCTGATGCACGAGGGGCAGCAGGCGCTCGGGGATCGGGGCGGCCGGCTCGGCGGCGGCGCGGGCGGTGGTGGCCGCGGGGTTGGCGGAGGTTTCGGGGCTGCCGGGCGGGGCGGGGCTGGCGACGCCTGGCGGCTCGCCGGCGATGGCCGCGCGGCTGGCGATCCGCCCCTGGGGTTCCTGCTGCAGCGCGGCGGTCTCGACCTGCCCGGCCAGCCAGCGGGCCTGGTGGGATTCGTAAAACAGGCCGCTCTGGCCGACCGCGCTGCCGAGACGGGCGGCGAGGGCGGCGCTGGCGCCGGCATCTTGCGGCGGCGCCGCGAGCAGCGGCTCGCCGCCGTTGAGGCTGGCGGCAGCGGCCGCCGGCTGGCCGGTGAGCAGGAAGCCGATCAGGCGGCCGGCTTGGCTCAGCGCCGGCAGGCGGGCGGTGCTGGCGGCGGCGTCGGCGGCCGGCTGGGCGAGGGTCGCGAAGACGGCCTGCGCGGTGACGTGGCTGACGACGAGTTCGAGGGTGTCACCGGCCTTGACCGTCTGCGGCAGCGCGAGGGTCACTTCGCGGCCGTCGACGCGGGCCTGGTAGGTGTTGTCGGCGCGCGGCGCCTGCAGGTTGGCGACGATGCGCTGGCCGGGGGTGAAGTCGGGCAGGTTGCCGGGAATCGCCCTGACGCGGGCGAGGGGCGCGAGGGTCGGCTCGCCGGAGAAGAAGCTTGCCTCGCTGAGCATCCGCAGCCGGGAGGCCAGGTCGCTGGGGATCATGACGTGACCCTGCCGGCCGCTCGGCGGTGGGTCAGGCCCCGCTGTCCTCGTCGCCGTAGGCGTTGCGCAGCTTGCGTTCGCGCACGCCACCCGAGAGCAGCTGGCGGACGCTGTCCATCCACGGTTCGGTGTGGGTGCGCACTTCCTTGTCGTCGTCGAGGATGCGCCGGATCAGCGCGATCTTGCGGCTGCGTTCGTCGTCGGACATGCGTCGCGGGCGGCTCGGGAAGGCCAGCGCTTCTTCGACGCCGATGCGGTCGCGCAGCGAGGCGACCTGCTTCTCGAGGCGGGTCAGGCGATCCCAGTCGTTGGCACGGGCCGCGTCCACCATTTCGGTGGAGTAGTGGCTCATCTGTTCCAGGAGGGCAAGGGAACTCATGAATGGTCTCCGCGAGGCTTAGCTGTTGGCCTGGTCGGGGCTGCCGATCGAGGCCCAGGCGTCTTTCAGGTCGGTGAGCAGGGAGGTGACCTCGTCCATCGCGGGCCGGCTGTTGTGCAGGTTAGCGTAGAGAAGCCGCTGTGTCATGTAGTCGTAGAGGGCGCCCAGGCGCTGCGCGAGTTCGCCGCCGGCCTCGTAGTCGAGGCTGACCTTGAGGCCGTTGAGGATGATGTCGATGGCCTTCGAGATGGCGCTGCCCTTGGCGGGTACGTCCTTGTTCTCAAGCGCGGCGGCGGCCGTGCCGACCTGCAGCAGGGCGCCTTCGAAGAGCATCAGGATCAGTTTGTGGGGGTCCGCGGTGGACACTCCGGTTTCGACGCCGACCGCGCTGTAGGCGGCGGCTCCGCGGCTGGCAGCCAGGCCAAACGACATCTCGTGGTTCTCCGGTCGGGTTTAGGCGTTGCTCGTCATGTTGCTGAGGAGCGTCAGTTGCTGCGACAGATAGCTGCTGGTCGTGCTCATGCTCGTCATGGTGGTGTCGAGGGCGGTGAACTTGGCGCGGTAGGTTTTTTCGACCGCGGTCAGGCGCGTCTCGAACGCGTCGATCTGGTTGCCGATCGACTTGATGCTGCTGTTGAGTCCGTCGGTGCGGCTGGCGATCACGCCGTTGCTGGCGAGCAGGTTGGTGGTGGTCGTCTTCAGCGCGCTGCCGTAGGCGCCGATGGCCGCCGCGGTGGCCGAGAAGTTGGTGCTGGCCGCCTTGTCGAACTTGGTGCTGTCGATCTTCAGGCTGCCGTCGCTCTGGAAGGCGATCCCGATGTCGCTGAGCACCTTGTAGCTGGCGCCGCTGAGGCTGCCGGGGACGCTGGTGAGTGCGCTGCGCAGCTGCGACTGGATGCTGCGCAGCGTCGAGTCGCCGTTCAGGACTGCGCCGGTCTTGGTCGCGGCGTTGTAGGCGCCGAGGCTCTTGATCGAGGTGTTGAGGCTGTTGTAGGCGCTGACGAAGCTGTCGAGCTTGCTTTTCAGGTCGGTGTTGTCGCGGGCCACGGTGAGGGTCGTGGTGCCGGTCTTGGCCAGTTCGAGGGTGATGCCGTCGATGGCGTTGCTGATCGTGTTGCCGCTGGTGGCGATCGATACGCCCTGGATCTTTACCGCGGCGTCGGTGGCAGCCTGGGTCTGGGTGAAGGCGCTGGCGGCGGCGATCGGGCTGCCGGAGGCGGCGGGGTCGATGAACTCGGCGGTGCCGGAGATGCTGACCGCGTTGGCGGTGCCGCCGGTGGTGGCGGTGAGGAGCAGGTTCTGCTTGCCTGAGGTGTCGGTGACGATCGAGGCGCTGACTCCGGCCTCGGCCTTGTTGATGGCGTCGCGGACGCCGGCCAGGCTGTTCTGGCTGGTGTCGAGGGTGATGTTGGTGGCGGTGCTGCCTTTGGTGATGGTCAGCGTGCGGGTGCTGTCGGAGCCGAAGTCGAGCACCGCGGCGCCGGGGGCGTAGGTTTTGCCAAGGGCGAGGCGCTGGCTGGTGGCGAGGGCAGTGACTTCGAGCGAATAGCTGCCGGCGACGGCGGCGTTGGTCGTCGTGGCGGTGGCGATCGTCGAATCGGCAAGACTTGCCTTGTAGGCGGAAAAAGATGCCGTTGCAGTGCTGCCGGTTGCCGGCGTCAGGGCCTTGGCGGCGGTCTGCAGTGCGGACAGCCCGCTCTTCAGCGTGCCGAGCGCCGAAATCTTCGATTGATAGCTGGTCTGCTGCGCCTGCAGTTTGGTGAGTGGCTGCTTTTCAACCGACATCAGCGAACTGACGAGGGACTCGACATTGATGCCGGAGCCGACTCCTGCCGATGAGATTGTGGCCATGATGCACCCCTTGTGTTGCTGGATTGCAGTTTGTTTGGATTACGACCGCGTCGCGGAAAACTTGAGCGCCGCGTGTCGTTGGCAGATTTCAAGCAGAATGCATGCCAGTCTGCGGACGGCATGCGCGCGGCCGAAAAAATCCCACCGCGAGGGTGGGATCTAAGGTACGCCAGGGAGGGCCTGGCGACTGGGGAAAAGCTCAGGCCTGCTGCTTGACGAGCAGACCCTGCAATTTGTCGAGCGCCTTGGCGATGGCCAGGACTTCTTCCGACGGAATCTGGCGGATGACTTTCTTGGACTCGGTGTCGACGACCTTGACGATGGTCGTGCCGCTGTCCTTGTCGATGGAGAACTGCAGGCTGTTGGCGGTCTGCTTGATCACGTCCTGGATCTGGTTGACGGCCTGGGTCAGTTGCTCGCTGCTGGGCACCGCCGATGTCTCGGCGGCCTTCACGCCGGCGGTGTCGCGGAGCGACTGGATCTTGCTTGTGTCGGGAGATGCCTCGACCGGACGGGCGCCCCCGGCGGATGTCTGGACGGGCGGCACGTATTGCGCCGTGCTCGCGCCGACTGGCTGGATGCTCATGCTCATCTCCCCTTTGTGCCGACGGCGCTGCCACCGTTACGGTGGCAGCGCGCGCCGGGTTACGGTTGAATCGTCTTACTTGAGCAGGGACAGCACGTTGTTGGGCATGCTGTTGGCCTGCGAGACCATCGCGGTACCGGCCTGCTGCAGAATCTGCGCGCGGGTCATGTTGGCGGTTTCCTTGGCGAAGTCGGCGTCCATGATCCGGCCGCGCGACGCCTGGGCGTTTTCGGAGGCCACCTGCAGGGTCTGCACCACCGAGCTGAAGCGGTTCTGGACGGCGCCCCAGGTGGCACGGGCGGTGTTCAGGTTGTTCAGCTGCGTGTCGATGCTGGCGATCGCTGCAGTGGCCGCGCCGGCTGCCGACACGCTGCCGGTGACAGCGGCGGACACGCCGGACAGCGAAACCGCGCTGCCCTGCACCTGGATGGTGTCGGTCGCGGCGGTGCCGGCGCCGACCTGGAAGGTCACGGCGGAGGTCAGGTTCAACACATTCTGACCGTTGAAGGTGGTGCCGCCGACGACGCGCTGGATTTCCTGCTGCAGTTGCTGGAATTCGGTGTCCAGGTTGGCCTGGTCGCCCGAGGTGTAGGTGCCGTTGGCCGACTGGACGGCCAGTTCGCGCATCCGTTGCAGGTTGTCGGTGATGGCCTGCATCGCGCTTTCGGCGGTCTGCGCCATCGAGATGCCGTCGTTGGCATTGCGGATCGCGACGTCGAAGCCCTTGGCCTGGGAGTTCATGCGGTCGGCAATGGCCAGACCGGCGGCATCGTCCTTGGCGCTATTCACGCGCAGGCCGGAGGACAGGCGCTGCACCGACGTGGCCAAGCTCGATTGCGAGGTCGAAAGGTTGCGTTGCGCATTCAGCGACATCGCATTGGTGTTGATAGTGGCAGCCATTTTGATTCTCCTTAATTCCGTTCAAGATAAGCGTTTAGGCTTAACTTTGGTTCGCCTTGCCCGGTGTGTGTAAGGCAACCGCCGTTGAAATCATTAACGGAACTGGCCGGAAGGACTTTAGAAAATCGTTGACTTTTTTGATTTTATGTGCTGGTTGAAAATATTGCCGGACTACCGCTTGGCTTGTGATAGCGGCGCAGAAAATCAAAGCTTTAGCACCAAAATCACGAAGCGGCCGGGATTTCCGGCCGGTCGGCAATATGCTTTCAGGGTGGAGTGCGACGCCCTTCATGGTCCGTAGGCGGCAAACCAGCTGGCGGCGTGGCTTTCGAGGATGAAGCCGTTGCGCACCCATTGCTGGAGGGCGAGCCCGGCGGCATGCAGGGCGGCGGGCTCGGCGAGCTGTTCGCGGATCGTCCTGATCCACTTTTCGGGGTCGTTGGGCAGGCGGGTGACCGGGGCGTTCTGGTAGGGGTGGATGTCGGTGCAGATCACCGGCCAGCCCATCGCGCCATATTCGAGCAGCCGCAGGTTGCTTTTGGCTTCGTTGAAGGCGTGGATTTCGAGGGGGGCGATGGCCAGGTCGAGGTCGAGACGGGCCAGCGCCTTCGGGTAGGCGCGGAAGTCCAGCTCGAAACCGTGGGATTCATGCACGAAGGGTTTCAGCGGCTCGGGACACATGCCCATGAAGATCCAGTCCACCTCGTCGGCCAGCGCTTCGACGACCGGGTAGATGAGTTCCAGGTCGCCCAGGTGTTGCTGGGCGCCGGCCCAGCCGACGCGGGGTTTGCGGCGCGGCAGGCGGGCCGGGGCCACGTCGTTCCACAGCGCGCCTTCGAGGCAGTTGGGCATGATGCGCACGTCGCCGATCATGTCGGCGCAGAAGTCGGCGAGCGGCCGGGTGCTGACCACCAGGCGGTTGACCAGACCGAGGGTGCGGCGCAGGCGCGGGCGGGCGTCCTTGAAGCCGGCCTTGTAGAACGAGTTCTTGCGCGGGATGGCAGTAATCAGGTCGTCGATGGTGACGATGCGGCGCACCTGCGGCAGGAAGCGGGCGTAGCTTTCGAGGGCGTCGGTCTGCGGGTCGTCGAGGGGTTGGTGCAGGACGATGGTGTCGGGCGCAGCGCGGGCCAGTTCGACCGGCGACAGGATGCGCACCGAGAAGGCTTTGGGCGGTTCGCAGATCATCGTCTGGGCGAGGCCGGCCTGGCCGATGGCGCGCAGCGGCGCGCGCAGGCGGTATTCGCCGGCGCCGCCGGTGAGCGGCACGCCGAGAATGCGCGGGCGGTCGTGGAAGTGGGTGTCCCAGTCGATGGGGGCGACATGCTCGGGCTTGAAGGGGTCGGCGAGGCTGAGATTGCGGTTGTAGGCCGGGTCGTGGGCAAGGCGCGGCAGCCAGCGCTCGAGCAGGCGGTCGTTGGCGGCGAGGGCCGCGTTGAGGTCGGCCAGCGCGCCGTCGGGTTTGCGCTGACGGGCCTTGAGCGACACGGCGTCGTAGTGGATGAGCATCGCGTAGGGCGTCCACACGATCTTGTGGCCGAGTTCGCCGGCCCGCAGGCACAGGTCGAGGGTGCCGTGGGCGAGCGGGAAGCGGCCGGCGTCCATGCCGCCGAGCTGCTCGAACACGCTGCGCCGGATGAGTAGCGCCGAGCCGCTCACCGCGCTGACGTTCTGGTCGCACAGGGCGCGGCCCATGTAGCCGGGGTCGGTGATCTCGAGGTCGTTGTTCCAGGCGCTGCCGGCGCTGCCGCGCAGGCCGAGGACCCAGCCAGTCTGCTGGACCTTGGCGGTTTCGGGGTAGGTGAGGCGCGGGCCGACGATGCCGACTTCGGGGCGCATGGCGATGTCCATCAGGCGGTCGAGCCATTCGTCCTGCACGACGTGGGTGTCGTTGTCGAGGAACAGCAGGTAGTCGCCGCGGGCGGCGGCGGCACCGGCGTTGGCGCCGCGGGCGTGACTGAATTCGCCGGGGCAGCGCACGATGCGGGCCCGTCCGGCCCACGGGGCGTCGCGTTCCAGGCCGGCCAGGTAGGCGAGGGCGTCGGGGTCGGTGCTGTCGTTGTCGACGACGACGATCTCGTAGTTCGGGTAGCGGGTGCGTTCGAGGATGCTGTCGAGCAGCGGGCGCAGGTATTCCTCGCGGTCGCGGGTCTGGATGACGAGGCTGGCGAGCGGGGCGTCGGACCAGTGGTATTGCACGCGCCGGGTGCCGAAGGTGGCGCCGTCATGGACCGTGGCGTCGAGGCCGCGGCGGGCGAGGTGGGCGAGGAGGGCGGATTTTTCGGCGCCCGGGTGCATGGCACGCCGGGAGGCGCGGGGCAGGTGGGCGAGCATCTGGTCGATGTGGCCGACGGCGGCGTCGCCGGCATGGTCGAGCAGGCGCAGGCCGAGGTCGTAGTTTTCGGCGCCGGGGAGGTTGCCGAAGCGCCCGCAGGCGAGGAAGGCCTGTTTCTCGACGAGCACGAAGCTGCCGAAATAGGCCTGCGCGCGCAGCAGGTCGAGGTTGAGGTCGGGCTTGAAGCACGGCTGGGTGTAGCGGCCGTCGGGTTCGACGGTGTCCTCGTCGGTGTAGATCAGGCGCCAGTCGTGCTTGAGGTTGATGTAGTCGGCGATGACCTGCAGGGCGTGCGCCTCGAAGGTGAGGCCCGGCTCGATGCGGGCCAGCCAGCTGCCCGGCGAGGCGGCGGCCATTTCGTCGATGACGTAGTCGAGGTGGGCGGCGTCGCGCAGGGTCAGCCACTGCAGGTTGGGGATGTCGGCGAGGCCTTCGGGGGTGTCGAGCGGGGTGGCGACGGTGAGCAGCCATTCGGGGTAGAGCTGCACGGCGAGGCTGTCGAGGGTGTCGGCAAGGAGCGCTTCCTCGCCGGGCAGGACGGTCATCAGCAGATGGATGCCGGGGCGGGTGGACCAGGTCAGGACCATGCGCTCGGCGAGCAGCTGGGCGTCGATCTCCTGCAGCGTGCGGCGGGCTCGCCAGGTGGCGTAGAGGGTGTCGGACTCCTGCTGGGCGGCGTGGGTGGCCGGCGCGGCCGGGGCGGCGTGGACCGGCATGGCCTGGGTCAGCTCGACGAAGCGGTCGAGCTGCTGCCAGAAGCGATCCTCGGTGGCGCGGTAGCGGTCCCACATCTGGCCGACGCTGCGTCTGGCGTAGGCGATTTCTTCGGCGGAGTCGTTGAGGGCCAGACCGTCGCGGCCGACTTCGCCGTCGCTGAGCAGGGTGCCGTTGAAGAACGGGGACGGCAGGATGATTGCCGGGCAGCCGCAGAGCGTGGCTTCGAGGGCGATGGCGGTGGACTCGAAGCAGTAAACGGCTTCGCTGCGGCGGAACAGATCGGCCAGCGCGGCGTGGGTTTCGGGCCAGTCGGCGGTGATCAGGGTGGCGCGGGCGGCGAGGTCGGGATGGTCGGCGAGGCTGGCCTGATGGCGGCCCGGATAGAGCAGCACGCCGCTGCGGGCGCCGTCGTGGGGATTGTCGAGGTTGTTGAAGATGCGCGTGTCGATGGGCGGCAGGAACAGGACGTTGGCGGGGTCGGCGCCGTCGGGGAGGATGTTGCGGCCGTAGCCGAAAACGAGTTCGGTGTCGGCGAAGGCGGCGTCGCCGCCGATCAGTCCGGCCCGGTTGAGGACGTAGCGCACCACCGACGCCGCCTGGCGCGGATTGCCGGGAACGATCTCGGGATAGACGACGATCGGCTGGCGGCCGGCCTGGCGGTGCTGCTCGATGAGCTCGGGGCTGAGCGTCGGGGTGTCGAGCTGGGGGTCGGTGACCGGGGTGTAGACGTAGGCGTCCTCGCCGATGCGGTTGAGGGCGTGGCACAGCAGATGCAGCACCTTGATGCCGGCCGAGGTGCGGCGGTAGGGGGGCGCCTCGATGTAGTAGGGGCGGCGCGGCGTCTCGAAAATGTGGGGGCGGACGGGCATGGCGGCAGTCAGGATCAGGTGGCGGCGGTGAGGCGGATCGCCTCGGCCAGCGGGGTCCAGGCGTCGAGTCCGAGTTCGTCGCGGGCCCGCTCGATGGCCGGGATGTAGCGCGAGCGCAGGGCGTTGTCGGGGGCGCTGCAGGTGATCCGGACGGGCTGGGCCGGGGACAGGGTGTCGCGGACGGTTTCGGCGAGCTGGCGGATCGACAGCGCCTGGTCGGAGCCGACGTTGTAGGCGCGACCGTGGCTGCCGCGGGCGAGCAGGTGCAGCAGCCACACCGCCAGATCGGCGCCGTAGAGGTAGCTGCGCAGCGGGGTGCCGTCGCCGCCGACGCGGATCGGCCGGCCGGCGAGGGCGTCGCCGATGAAGTTGCCGATGGCGAAGTGGCCGTCGAGGGGCAGGCCGGCGCCGACGAAGGCGAAGCAGCGCGCAACCGGGATGGCGATGCCGTGCTGCAGGCCGAATTGCAGGCTCCACTGCTCGGCGGCGCGCTTGGCCTCGCCGTAGGCGCTGGCCGGGTGGCAGGCGTCGCAGGCGCAGGCGGCGCTTTCGGAGAGCCGCTCGACGCCGGCCGGCTGGGGGCCGTAGATGGCGCCCGAGCTGACGTAGAGGGCGCGGCGGGCACCGCAGGCGAGGGCGTGGGCGAGGGTGTGGCGGGTGCCGAGCAGCACGTCGTCCATGATCGCCAGCGGCTGGCGGTGGGCGTCGGGGTCGGTGTCGGTGGCGGCGTGCAGGACGAAGTCGGCCGGCGTGTCGTCGCGGAAGCTGCGGACGTTGCCGCGCACCCAGCCGATCCACGGCTGGCCGGCGAACGCCGGCGCGCGGGCCAGGAAGGCGTCCGGATCGCGCGACAGCAGACGCACGCGGACGTCGCAACCGCGCTGGCGGAGCAGGTCGAAGAGGCTCAGCAGCCAGTAGCCGAAGAAGCCGGTGCCGCCGGTGACGAACACCGTGCGGCCGGCAAAGGCGTCGCTGTCGAGGTGCGCGAGCAGCGCCGCGAGGCGGCCCTGGACGGCGGGGCTGCCCGGTGCGGGGAGCAAGGTGCGGAGGTCAGAGGCCACGGCCGTAGATGGTCCGGCGCAGGGCGTCGTTTTGGGCGTAGGGGCTGTCCAGATCGTCGATGGTCAGCGGCGAATCCTTGGCGACCGGGCGGACCAGCCTGAGGCCGGTCATCGCCTCGCGGCACGACAGCTGGCCCTTCTGCAGCGGAATGGCGAGGTAGAAGTCGTCGTCGGAGTTCTGGTGCTGCAGTTCGTAGCCGACCGGCAGATCCTTCCTGGCGTAGACGCCGCGGACCAGCGCGTCGAGGTATTCGGTTTCCTTCTTTTTCGGGACGCGCTTGGAGGTGCCGGGGCCGCCGCACATCTCGACGGCCTTGTGGAAGGCCTTGAACCATTCGTCGATCTGGTGGGGCAGCGAGCAGTACGGGGAGACCGGGATGCCTTCCTCCTCGACGTCGATGTGGCGCTCCCAGGTGCGCGCGCCCTTGGCGTAGGAGAGCAGCATCGACGCGGTCCAGTCGTGGTATTCGTGGGTGGACAGGCCGACCACGTTGCGGGGGTAGCGCTGGCGCAGGAAGTCGATCTGGTTGAGCTCCAGCTCGTCGTCCTCGCTGGGGTAGATCGACACGCAGTGATTGACCGCCAGCGGGATGTTGCGGTTGGCGAAGTAGGTCACCATGTCGTCGATGTCCTTCTGCGTCGAGCCGCCGGTCGACACGATGACCGGCTTGCGCGTGGCGGCGATGCGCTCGATGAGGAACCAGTCGTTGATGTCGGAGCTGGCGATCTTGATGATCGGCAGGTCGAGTTCCTCGCACAGGTCGACGGAGGCTTCGTCGAAGGCGGTGGCCATCGGGATGCAGTTGCGCTCGCGGATGGCTTTCACCAGCGTCCGGTATTCGGCCTTGGTGAGGCGGGTGGCCTCGGTCTTCTTGATGTAGCGGATGTCGTCGCGGCCGCGGAAATCCTTGTGGATGAAGTGATCCACCTCGCGGAACTGCAGTTTGATGGCCACCCGCACGTTGTTGAAGCGGGCCACCTGGGCAAACTCGTGGACGATGCGCAGGCCGCGGTCGAGGCGGCCCCAGTGGTTGTTGGCGAGTTCGAGGACGAACAGGTTTTCGAAGATGGCGTTGTTCATGATGCAGACCTCAGTAGGCGTAGAAGACCGCTTCGAAGGAATTGTGGGTGTGGATGCGGAAGCTGAGCCGGTAGTCGAGTCCGAGGCTGGCGATCCAGGCGGGGATGCGCCACAGGTCGTCCCAGCGGTGGTAGCCGGCGATCGCCAGGATCGGGCGGTTGCGTTGCACCAGCGCGGTGGCGCCGCGCAGGGCCTCGATCTCGTGGCCTTCGACGTCGAACTTCAGGTAGTCGGCGCGGGCGTTGGGCAGGCAGTCGTCGAGCCTGACGACCTGGATGTGCATGTTGCCGTCGCCGCCGATGGCGCTGGCTTCGCCGTTGCCGCTGGAGAAGGCGACGCTGGCCGTCGCCGACGACAGTCCGCACGGAAAGCACACCGTCGGCACCGGCAGGGTGCGCGCCCGCTCGGCGAGGCGCGCGAAATTGAGTGGGTCGGGTTCGAAGGCCCACGCTTCGCGCAGCGGCAGCCGGGTCAGCGCCTGGGCGAGGGTGTCGCCGTCGTAGGCGCCGGCGTCGACCAGACCGAGGGGGCCGCTGCGCGCGCCGTTCAGGAACTCCGGGAAGTAATGGGTGGCCTCGACCGGCGTACCGGGGATGGTGGCGATCGCGCCGAGGCGGAAGCGCAGCGTGTCGGCCAGCAGGCGACGGCTTTCCTCGTCGCTGAGCTGGGCGAAGGCGGCGCGCAGTTCGGCCTCGTGGGCGGCGTAGTCGGTGCGTCCGGTCAGCCAGTAGCGCCAGCCCATCGGCGCGGCGACGGCTTCGAAATATTCCTGCGGCAGCAGCACGCGCGTGAAGCCGCGCTGCGCGCAGGTGGCGCGGATGGCGGCGTAGTTCGCTGACGGCAGGTGGTTGAAGACGCCGATCCACAGCGGGAGGGCGAGCCACGCCGCGGGCAGGTCGGCGAGCGTGGCGACCGGCAGGTTGGCGTAGGTCGTCGGCTGGCCGGTCGAGACGACGAAGCCGTGCACCGTCAGGCCGATGCGCCCGGCGGCGCGCAGCAGATCGCGGGCGAAGTTGCCGCAGCCGAAGATCACGATGCCGCTGTGGCGGGCGTCGGCCAGACGCGCGGTGTCGGGCGCGAAGGTCAGGGAGGGGAACGGCGTCGGGGTCATGCGGACATTCCTTTCGGGGGGAGCGCCTGCAGGCCGGCGGCCTCGGCGCGCACGGCGGCCAGTTCGGCAGGCGGCAGGAAGGGGAACATGTCGTCGAGTTCAGGGGTCGCGAAGCCGCCTTCGGGCAGTGCGCGCGACTTGATGCGCGGTTCGAAGCCGGGTGCCGGGTCGACGTGGGCCGAGATCAGGATCGGCCCGCGGCGCGCGAGGGTGGCGTCGAGCGCCGGCAGGTCGGCCGGCGAGGCGATGGTGATGGCGCTCAGGCCGTAGGCGCGAGCGACCTGCGCGAAGTCGGGAAAGTCGACTCCCGAGGCCGGGGTGGCGCCGACGATGCGGCCGAAGAAGTTGTCGTGGGTCTGGCGGATCGAGAGGTAGCCGCCGTTGTCGATGAGCACGATGACCACGTCGAGGCCGAGGGTCTTGAGGGTCTGCAGTTCCTGCACGTTCATCTGCAGGCTGCCGTCGCCGGCGAAGCAGATCACCCGCCGCCGGCCGGCGGCGCGGGCGGCGCCGATGGCTGCCGGCAGGTCGTAGCCCATCGACGCCGAGCCGGAATTGCTGAACAGCCGCTGACCGGCCTTCAGCCGGCCGGCCTGGAACGGCAGGATGCACGCCGAGGCGTTGCCGCAGACGACGATGTCGTCGTCGCGCAGCTGGCTGAACACGCGTTCGACCAGCGCGTAGGGGTGCAGGCGGGGGCCGTCGGCGGGCGCGCCGGCGACCGGGTAGCGGGCGCGGATGTCGCGGCACCAGGCGGCCCACGGCGAGAAGTCGGGCAGGCCGGCGGCGCAGGCGGCGGCGAGGCCGTCGAGGAACAGACCGGCATCGCAGGGGATGCGCAGATCGGGCTGGGCGAAGGGTTTGGCCAGCTCGGCCGGGTCCACGTCGACGTGGGCGACGAAGGCGTGGCGGGCGAAGCTGTCCCAGTTGTAGCTGACCTGGCGGATGTTGAGGCGGGAGCCGACGACGATCACGCAGTCGGCGTTCTGGGCGCAGAAATTGCCGGCGCGGGTGCCGATGGTACCGGGGCGGCCGGCGAAGAGCGGATGGTCGCTGGCGATGAGGTCGTGGGTCCAGGCGGTGGCGACCGGGATGCCGTGGGCCTCGGCGAAGGCCAGCAGGGCCTTTTCGGCGGCGGCCAGGCGCACGCCGGTGCCGGCGAGGATCAGCGGGCGGTGGGCGGCGCGCAGGCGCGCGGCGACGTGCCGGCAGGCTTCGTCGAGGCCAGCCGGGGCGGCTGGCGGCAGCAGCGCGGCGGGCGGCAGCGGGCCGCACTCGGCGGCCTGCACATCGAGGGGAATGTCGAGCCACACCGGGCCGGGGCGTCCGCCGACGGCGGTGGCGAGGGCGCGGGGCAGCAGTTCGGCCAGGGCTTCCGGGCTGGCGACGCTTTCCGCCAGCTTGGTGACCGGCCGGGCCATCGCGAGGACCGGGCCTTCCTGGTCGCCGAGCTGGCGCAGGCCGGGCACCGGGGTGTAGTCGAGGCAGGTGGCGCGCTTGACCTGACCGCCGATGACCAGCATCGGGATCGAGTCGGTGTAGGCGCCGAACACGCCGTTGAGGGCGTTGATGCCGCCGGGGCCGGTGGTGACCATCACCACCGCCGGCTTGCCGGCGATGCGCGCGTAGCCTTCGGCGGCCATCGCACAGGCCTGCTCGTGGTGCATGAAGGTGCAGGTGAGGCGCGGGTGGTTGGCGAGGGCCTGGTTGAGATACATGGCGCCGCCGCCGGTGACGGTGAACACCTGCTCGATGCCGTGGTCGGCCAGCCAGTCGGCGATGCGTTCGGAAAGATTCATTTGCGTTCGGTGATGAAGTGCAGGCTGCGGGGGTGGCCCGGCTCGATGCGGCCGACTTCGGCCTCGATCTGGTGAGGGTTTACGGCGACGCAGACCAGAACTTGTGCCTCCGGGTGACGATGTAACCCCAAGGCGGGGGCAACGACGGGCTTGCCGGCGAGGGTGTGGCCCTGCTTGTTCGGGGCACCGTCGAGGAAGGCGCGCACCCGGTCCAGCGGAATCGCCCCCTGGCCGAGCAGGCGCTGGGCCCACGAGCCGGCGCCCCACACCAGCAGCGGGGCGCTGGCGTGCAGCGGCGGGTCGATGGCGACGGCGCCGGCGGCGCGCTGCCGGCTGTCGGCGAGGTAGGCGCGCAGCTCCGCGAGCGCTGCGGGCGGCGGCGGCAGTGACGGCGCCGCCGCCGCCCGGCCGATGCCGGCGAAGGCCGGATAGGGGCTGCCGTCGGGCAGGGTGAGGGTGCAGTCGACGAAGCGCTGGCCGGGCAGGCCGATGGCGGTGAACAGGCGGGCCAGCGCCAGCGGGCTGAAGTGGTTGATGTGCTCGCTGTCGAAATAATAGAAGGGCGGGCGTGGCTCGCAGCGGTAGCCGCGGGGGTCGGGGACTTCGATGTAAAGGGCGCCGCCGGGGGCGAGCAGGGCCGGCAGCCCGCGCAGCCAGCCGAGGTCGCACAGGTGTTCGGCGACATGGGACAGCACGATGAGGTCGAACTGCCGGCCGGCGTAGCGGGCCGGGGCCTGGCTGGCGAGGCCCTCGCTGACATCGAGGCCTTTCCGGTTGGCCAGCAGAACCGCCGCCGGATCGGGGTCGAGTCCTTCGGCGTGCGGATAGCCGCGGGCGGCGAGCACCTGCAGCAGCCCGCCGGCGCCGCAGCCGATGTCGAGGATGGCGGCGCCGTGGCCCGGCAGATCGCGTTCCAGACGCCCGGCGAGGGTTTCCAGGCGACGCTGGTCGGCCGGGTCCTGGCCGGCTCCGGTGCCGGTGGGGCCGCCGTACTTGGCGAGGTCGCGGTAGTAGCGGTCGTAGGCGCTCTGCGGGGCCGGCGTGTCGGCCCACGCGAAGTCGCAGGGCGCGCAGGCCACCAGCCGGTAGCCGGCCGGCAGCGGCGAACTGCTCGGCTGGGGCAGGACGAGTTCGGCCAGCACTTCCGGGTCGCGGTTGCCGCACAGCGGGCAGGGGCGGTGGAGTGCAGCGAGCATGGCGCGGGTGCCGGGCTACAGTCCGACGCCGAGGAACTGGCTGGTCATGTCGGCCGCGTAGTCGAGCTGGGCGGTGCTGAGCCCGGGCCACAGGCCGATCCAGAAGGTGTCGCGCATGATGCGGTCGGCCACCGGCAGCGCGCCGACGACGCGGAAGTTGCGCCCGGCCATCGACGGCTGGCGGACGAGATTGCCGGCGAACAGCAGGCGGGTGCCGATCCGGTGCTGGTCGAGGTATTCGAGCAGGTCGACGCGATTGACGCCGGCTTCCGGCCGCAAGGTGACCGGGTAGCCGAACCAGGCCGGGTCGCTGCCCGGGGTGGCTTCGGGCAGGATCAGGAAGTCGCGGGCGGCGGCGAGGCGTTCGGTGAGGTGGGCGAAGTTGCGTTTGCGGGCGGCGATGAAGCCCTCGAGCCGGTCGAGCTGGGCCAGCCCGCAGGCGGCCTGCATGTCGGTGATCTTGAGGTTGTAGCCGATGTGGCTGTAGGTGTATTTGTGGTCGTAGCCGGCCGGCAGGCTGCCGAGCTGCCAGCCGAAGCGCTTGCCGCAGGTGTTGTCGCAGCCGGGCTTGCACCAGCAGTCGCGGCCCCAGTCGCGGAAGGATTCGGCGATCTGGCGGAGCTGCGGGTCGCTCGTCAGCACGGCGCCGCCTTCGCCCATCGTGATGTGGTGGGCGGGGTAGAACGACAGCGTGGCGAGGTCGCCGAAGGTGCCGACCTTGCGGCCGCGCCAGGTCGAGCCGAGGGCGTCGCAGCAGTCTTCGACCAGCCACAGGCCGTGGGCTTTGGCGAAGGCGCAGACGGCGTCGAGGTCGAAGGGGTTGCCGAGGGTGTGGGCGATCACGATCGCCTTGGTGCGCGGCGACAGCGCCGCTTCGAGCAGCGCCACGTCGATGTTGTAGCCGGGCAGCGTGACGTCGACGAAGACCGGCACCGCGCCGTTCTGGAGGATCGGGTTGACGGTGGTCGGGAAGCCGGCGGCGACGGTGATGACTTCGTCGCCGGGGCGGATCGCCCGCTCGCCCAGTTTGGGCGACGTGAGCGTCGAGAAGGCGACGAGGTTGGCCGACGAGCCGGAGTTGACGGTCAGTGCGTGGTCGACGCCGACGAAGCGGGCCAGGCGCGCTTCGAAGGCATCGTTGAAGCGGCCGGTGGTGAGCCAGGCGTCGAGTGCGGCGTCGATCATGGCGTCCTTCTCGGCGTCGCCGACGACCTTGCCGGACGGCGGCACCGGGTCGATGCCGGGCCGCCATGCGCCGGCGGCGGCGTCCGGCCGGGCGGGGCGGACGATGACTTCGAGGGTCTGGCCGGCGAGGTCGGGCCGGGCCGCCAGATCGAGCTGCAGGCGGCCGTCGGCATCGGCGCGGAGAGTCTGGCGCAGGAGGGTCATGAGGAGCTTCCGAAGGCGGCGATTTCGTCGAGGGTGTAGCGCTGCATGTCGGCGCCGCTGCGCCACGCCTGGTGCCAGGCCAGGCTGCGGGCGATGGCGGTGTCGGCGTTCCAGCGCGGCTGCCAGCCGAGGCGGCTGTGGGCCTTGCTGCAGTCGAGCTTGAGGGTGTGGGCTTCGTGGGGCAGGGCTTCGATGGCGGTGGTCCACCGGGCGTCGGGGCCCCAGCCGCGGGCGAGGCGGTCGACGACCCAGGTGACGGTTCGGGCGTCGGCCTCGTGGGGGCCGAAGTTCCACGCGTCGGCCCACGCCGCGCCCTCGTCGGCGAGCCGCTGGGCCAGCGCGAGGTAGCCCGACAGCGGTTCGAGGACATGCTGCCAGGGCCGGATCGCGCCGGGGTTGCGCAGGCTGACCGGGGTGCCGGCGGCGAAGGCGGCGAGCACGTCGGGGACCAGCCGGCTGGTGGTCCAGTCGCCGCCGCCGATGACGTTGCCGGCGCGGGCGCTGGCCACCGGAATGCCGAGTTCGGCCAGGAAGGCGCGGCGGTAGGCGGCGACGATCAGCTCGGTGCAGCCCTTGCTCGCCGAGTAGGGGTCGTGGCCGCCGAGCGGGTCGGTCTCGCGGTAGCCCCACACCCATTCGCGGTTTTCGTAGCACTTGTCGCTGCTCACCACTACCACCGCGCGCACGCCGGGGGTGTGGCGGACGGCTTCGAGCAGGTGCACGGTGCCCATCGCGTTGGTGGCGAAGGTGGCGACCGGTTCGGCGTACGACAGCGGCACCAGCGGCTGGGCCGCCAGGTGCAGGACGATCTCGGGGCGGGCGGCGGCCACGGCTTCGGCGAGGGCCGGGTAGTCGCGCACGTCGCCGAAGGTGGACTGCATGCCGTCGGCGACGCGGGCTTCGTCGAAGAGCGCCGGCAGCGTCGCCGGCGGCAGCGCGTAGCCATGCACGTCGGCGCCGAGCTGCTGCAGCCACAGGCTGAGCCAGCCGCCCTTGAAGCCGGTGTGGCCGGTGACGAAAACCCGCCGGCCGGCCCAGAAGTGCGGATTCACCAGCTTTTCCATGGGGCGGCTCCGCTGTTCCACAGGTCTTCGAGGAGGGTCTTGTCGCGCAGGGTGTCCATCGGGCGCCAGAAGCCGGTGTGCTGGAAGGCGGCGAGTTGTTGGCGGGCGATCAGTTCGCCGATGACCGGGCCTTCGAAGATGGTCTGGTCGTCGCCGATGAAGTCGAGCACGGTGGGCGACAGCACGAAGAAGCCGCCGTTGATGAAACCGCCGTCGCCGAGGGGTTTTTCGACGAAGGCACGGACGTCGTCGCCCTGCAGTTCGAGGGCCCCGAAGCGCCCCGGCGGCTGCACCGCGGCGACCGTGGCGAGCTTGCCGTGGGCGCGGTGGAAGGCGATCTCGGCGCCGATGTCGATGTCGGCGACGCCGTCGCCATAGGTGAAGCAGAAGGCTTCCTCGTCCTGCAGGTATTGCCGCACGCGGCCGAGGCGGCCGCCGGTCTGGGTGTTGTCGCCGGTGTCGACGAGGGTGACGCGCCACGGTTCGGCGTGGCGCTCGTGGATTTCCATGCGGTTGTGGGTCATGTCGAAGGTGACGTCCGACATGTGCAGGAAGTAGTTGGCGAAGTACTCCTTGATCACGTAACCCATGTAGCCGCAGCAGATCACGAAATCGTGGATGCCGTGGCTGGAGTAGATCTTCATGATGTGCCAGAGGATCGGCCGGCCGCCGATGCCGATCATCGGCTTGGGCCGGTTGACGGTCTCTTCGCTGATACGGGTGCCCAGGCCACCCGCGAGGATCACGGCTTTCATCATCGCTCCAATGGGGGATGGAGACGATGTTATGCGTGGCGGGGAAGGGGCTTAGGGCGGAACAGCGGGGAAAAGGGGGGGTAATTCTGCCGAGGGCCGGGGTGGCCCGGCGGGCCTCAGCGGGCTGTCGCGGCGGCGAGCGGGGCCGGCGCCTTGGCTGCGGCGTAGCGGTGCTTGAGGCGCAGGAAGGGTTTCTCGAAGTAGTGGTAGGACAGCGGCGCGGCGACGAGCAGCAGCACGAAGCCGGTGGCCGGGTCGGGCGGCCAGCTCTGGCCGGGGTCACGTGCCGGTCCGGTGTCGAGGAACAGGCCCTGGTACATGTAGATGCCGTAGGAAATGAGGCCGATGTACTTGAGCGGCGGCACTTCGAGCAGCGCCACGAGGCGGCTCGCCGGGTTGAAGTAGATCCACGCGATGGCCAGCGCGATGCCGAAGGTGCGCAGGTAGTTGGCGCCGATGTTGTGCACGAACCACGAGTCGCTGGTGAGGTAGAGGGAATTGGCGTAGAGCAGGGCGCCGATGGCCAGGCTGGCGGGGTGGCCGGCCAGGCGTCGCAGCGGGCCGGCGGCGCTGCGCTCGCTGCCGATCGCGAGGGCCAGCAGGCAGCCCACCGCGATGGCGGCGCCGGCCACGAAGGACCAGCGGTCGACGAAGTAGCGCTCGGACAGCCCGGCCTTGATCAGCAGCAGGTGGACGAAGGGGGCGCTGGCGATGAAGGTCACGACCAATGCCACCAGGGCCGGCCGGCGCCGCCCGAAGAGCAGCAGGAAGACCGTCGGCCAGACGAGATAGAAGTGTTCCTCGACGGCCAGCGACCAGGTGTGTCCCATGAAGCCGGTGTAGAGCTCCCGCGGGACGAAGTTGTAGGAATAGAGGTAGGCGTAGAGCAGGGAATCCCACGACGTGACGTTGTGGCCGAACACGTGCAGCAGCGTGGCGATGACGAGGAACAGGATGTAGAGCGGGAAGATCCGCAGCGTGCGGCGCAGGATGAAGTTGCGGATCGAGATGGTGCCGCTGGCGCGGTGCTCGTTGATCAGCAGCGTGGTGATCAGGAAGCCCGACAGCACGAAGAAGGCCTGCACGCCGGTGCCGCCGTGGATCATCGGCAGCAGCGCGCGCGGCAGCAGCCCGGCGTCGCCCAGCGCCACATACGCGCCGAGGTGGGTCAGGACGACGGCGATCACCGCCAGTGCGCGTATTCCGTCGAATCCCCTGATTGTTCTGTGCATGACGCGGCTGTCCTGTTGCCCGGTTGGTTGGCATCGGCCGGGCCGCCCGCGCGAGCGGGACGGCGGGGCCGGCGCGTATTCTGCCACCGGGCCGGGCGCCGGGTTGCGGCGTAGTCCTCGTCGGTGATGGGAAAGTGCCGGCCGCTGCGCAGATTTTTCAATCGGCGCGGCGGCGCTTCAGCCGGCCAGCAGCAGCCCGGCCATCGCGGCGGGGGTGGCGGCGGCGCGCCAGCGGGTCGGCATGTCGGCGGCGGCGATGCTGCCGTAGCCCCAGGTGGCGGCGATGAAGGGCAGTTGGTTGGCGTCGGCGGATTCGCCGTCCTCGCTGCGGTCGCCGATGTAGATCGAGGCGTCCTGCGCAATCTCGTGGTCGGCCAGCAGGCGGGCGATCATCGCGGCTTTGTCGGGCAGGCGCGGGGCGAACAGGTCGAGGGCGTAGATGTGGTCGAAGTGGTCGAGCCAGCCGAGGTGGGCGAGGATCAGGCGCGTCGGCAGGATGCGTTTGTTGGTGGCGATGGAGAGCTGCCGGCCGGCGCCGCGCAGCTGCGTCAGCATCTCGCCGACGCCGGCGTAGGCGGCGGTCTGCTTGTAGCCTTCGCTGTCGTAGCTGGCCTTGAAGGCGTCGGCGAGGCGTTCGATGAGCGCCGTGTCGCGGCTGCCGCTGAGCAGTTGCAGCGTTTCGAGCAGCGGCGGGCCGATGATGCTCTCGTCGATGGCGCTGACCGGGGCGATGCCGGTGCGCGCGAAGGCGTCGCGGAAGCTGGCGAGGATCGCCGGCGCGGAGTCGATCAGGGTGCCGTCGAGGTCGAACAGGATGTGCTGGTAGCGGGGCATGGGCAGGCGCCGCCGGCGCGACGTGGTGTGTGGAAGGCGGAATTATCCACTGCTCGGTTATATTTGGGCGCCCCGACTCAGACTCACTGTGTGCCGCCATGGAACCGACCGCTCCCGATGCCTCCGACGACTCCCGCCGCTTCGGCGGCATTGCGCGCCTCTACGGCGAGGCCGGGCGGGCGCGGCTGGCGGCGGCGCGGGTGTGCGTGGTCGGTATCGGCGGGGTCGGCTCGTGGGCGGCCGAGGGGCTGGCGCGCAGCGGCGTCGGGCAGCTCACGCTGATCGACCTCGACCACGTCGCGGAGTCGAACATCAACCGCCAGATCCACGCCGGCGACGCGACGCTCGGGCAGGCCAAGGTGGACGCGATGCGCGAGCGGATCGCCGGTTTCAGCCCGGATTGCCGGGTGCGGGTGGTGGACGATTTCGTCACCGCCGACAACTGCGCCGAACTGCTCGGCGCCGGCTTCGACTACGTCGTCGATGCCATCGATGCGGTGCGCGTGAAGGTGGCGATGGTCGCCTTCTGCCGCCGCGCGGGGGTGCCGGTCGTCACCTGCGGAGCGGCCGGCGGGCAGATCGATCCGACGCAGATCCGCGTGGACGACCTGGCGCGGACGATCCAGGACCCGCTGCTGGCCAAGGTGCGCGGCCAGCTGCGCAAGGCCCATGGTTTTGCCCGCGATCCGAAGAAGAAGTTCGGCGTCGAGGCGGTGTATTCCACCGAGCCGCTGCGCTACCCGGCCACCGACGTGGCCTGCGAGGTGTCGGTGGGCGGGCCGGCCGGCCTCAACTGCGCCGGCTTCGGTTCGGTGGTGACGGTGACCGCCTGCGTCGGGCTGTTCGCCGCGGCGCGGGCGATCAACGCGCTGGCGGCGGGCCGATGAAGAGGGCCGGGTCGACCGCCGCGCCGTTCAGATAGACGCTCCAGTGCAGGTGCGGGCCGGTGGCGCGGCCGCTGCTGCCGGAGCGCCCGACCACCTCGCCGCGGCGCACCGTCTGGCCGGCTTGGACGCCGGCCTGCTCCAGATGGCAGACCATGCTGACGAAGCCCTGGCCGTGGTCGACGAACACCGTCTTGCCGTTGAAGTAGAGGTCGTCCACCAGGCTCACGACGCCGTCGGCCGGGGCGCGGATCGGGGTGCCGGCGGGCACCGCCACGTCGAGGCCGGTGTGGGGCGCGCGGGGTTCGCCGTTGAACACCCGGCGCAGGCCGAAGCGGCTCGACAGGCGGCCGTCGGCCGGCAGCGCAAGATCGGTGCGGCTCACCGGCACGTCGCGAAAACGGCTGCGGATGTCGATCTGGCGCGCGCGTTCGGCCTCGATGCGGGCCAGGTCGGCCGGGTCGGGGGTGACCATTTTGGGATTCTTGATGGTCAGCTTCTGCACCGGATAGTTTTTTGCCGCCACCGTGAAGGGCAGCGGACGGCTGTCGCCTTCGGGGCCGAGTTCCAGCTGCTGTTCGCCGACCGGGGTGTCGAGGGGCAGGCCGACCAGCGCGTACCAGCCGTCGCGGCGCTGCTGCAGCAACACCGGATGGCCGCCGAAACGGACTTGCGGACGCGGCGCGGCGGCCGGCGCGACGGCGATTTCGGCCACTCCGCCGGGGACGGATTCGGCGCGCAGCTGGGCCTGCGCCGGCTGCGCCACGAGGCACGCGGCGGCAGCGCAGAGTAAAACTTGAGGCAGGAATTGCTTTTTCAGAGGGACTATTTCACACATGGCGGCAGGAAGTTGGACGCGCGGACGCGAATTTGATCATGAACGGCGCGGCTGTCGGTTTAACATCCTGTAAAGACTAACTTAGTGCGCGTTGCGGGACCATTGCCCCGCAGGGCCGGCCGGTGTCCGGCTGCCGGTTGCCGGCGTGCGGAGGGTGACGGAATGTCGCAGGAAGCAATCGTGCTGTTCGCCCACGGAGCCCGCGATCCGGCCTGGGCGCTGCCCGCCCGGCGGGTGGCGGCCGAGGTGCAGAAGCTGCGCCCGGAGGCGTCGGTCAGCGTCGCCTTTCTCGAGTTGATGGCGCCGAGCCTCGCCGAGGCGGTGGACGCCGCGGCGGCGGCGGGGGCGACGCGGCTGCGCATCGTGCCGCTGTTCCTGGCCCAGGGCGGCCACCTGCAGCGCGACGTGCCGGTGCTGCTCGAGGCGGCGCGGGCCCGCCATCCGGGCTGCCGGATCGAGCTGGCGGCGGCGGTCGGCGAGGACGCCGGCGTGGTGCACGCGATGGCGCGGTATTCGGCGGGGGGCTGAAGGGTCCGCGCCTGACTTGGAGATAGGGGAGATCGGGGTTTCGATGGCTTGTCGCATCTGGCTGGTGGGAGACGATCCCCGGTTGGCGGAACAGCTCGAAGCTTGGCTGGCGCCGGCCGGTTATGAATGTGAGCGCGTGCGCACCGCCGAGGCCGGGGTGCGTCTGGTCGCCGGTCGGCCGGATGTGGAACGGGTCGTCGTCGACGCCAGTTCGCAGGGCGGTGCGCTCGATCTGCTGACGCCGTTCCGCGAAGCCGGGCTGCCGGTGCTGCTGCTGCTCGAGGCCGAGGATCTGCTGGCGGTGGAAACCGGCCTGCATGCCGCGGTGTCGGGTTTCCTCGTCAAGCCGCTCGAACCGCAGGCGGTGCTGGCGACGCTGGCGCTGCCGTCGAAGGGCATCAGCGTGCCGGCGGGAGGCTATTTTCCGTTCCGCACGCTGGAGGATGTGACCGGCCTGTCGCAGCTGGTGGCCGGCCTGTGCCCGGATGCGGAGGTGGTGCAGATCGCCCTTTCCGAACTCATGCTGAACGCCATCGAACACGGCAACCTGGGCCTCGGTTTCGCGCGCAAGGGCGAGCTGATGAACGGCGGCGTGTGGCGCAACGAAGTCGAGCGGCTGCTCGACCTGCCCGAGCAGCTCGACCGTTTTGCCTACCTGCGCGTCGAGTGCCGGCCGCGGGAGGTGCGCTTCCTGATCCACGACCAGGGCGAGGGCTTCGACCCGGCGCCCTACCTTCATCTCAATCCGGCCCGCTCGGTCGAACCGCACGGTCGCGGCATCGCGATCGCCCGCCTGCTGGCTTTTCCCGATCTGGTGTTCCTCGACGGCGGGCGCTGCGTCGAGGGCATCGTGCGCCGGCTGGCGGCCGTCGGCATGGCGGTCTGAGCGCCGCTGGCCGGCGGCGGGACGGGCCGCCGCCTTGACGATTTGCAATATAAGTGTATTCTTATATTATGAATCGACGCCCTTCCGTTTCCCGTTTCCTGCCTTTTTCCCCGTCGCTGTCCGCCGGCCTGCTGGCGGCGTGCTGCGTGCTGGCCGTGCCGGCCGCCGCGGGCGCCGACGCGCCTAGCGGGATTCCGACCGTGCGCATCGGCGTGCAGCCGCGCGCCCAGACCTACACCACTGACGCCACCATCGAGGCAGTGCGTCAGGCGACGGTGGCCGCGCAGGTGCAGGGCCGGGTGCTCGAGGTGCGCGTCGATGCCGGCGCGCGGGTACGCCGTGGCGATCTGCTGATGCGCATCGACACCCGCGAAGCCGATCAGGCGGTGGCCGCGGCGACAGCCGGCGTGGCGGCGGCGCAGGCGCGGCTGGTCGAGGCGCGGACCAGCCTCGAACGCACGCGCAGCCTGCGCGCGCGCAATTTCGTCAGCGCGGCGGCGGTCGATCAGGCCCAGGCCGCCTTCGATGCCGCCAGCGCCCAGCATCAGGCCGCGGCGGCGGGGCGGGCGCAGGCCGATGCGTCGCGCGGGTTCGCGACGGTTACTGCGCCGCTCGACGGCATCGTCGCCCAGCGCCTCACCGAAGCCGGCGAAATGGCCCAGCCGGGCCGGCCGCTGGTGACGATCTACGCGCCGGGCGGCCTGCGCGCGGTGGCCGACGTGGCGCAGGCCAGACTGGCCGAGCTGGGCAGCCCGGCGCTGACGGCGCGCATCGAATTTCCGGAGAGCGGGCGCTGGCTCGACGCGGCGGCGGTGAGCGTGCTGCCGTCGGCCGACCCCCGCACCCACACCGCGCGGGTACGCGTGAACTTGCCGGCCGACGCGGCGGGCGTGGTGCCGGGCATGGCGGCGCGGGTCCATTTCGTGGTCGGCGAGGCGCCGCGGCTGGCGCTGCCGGCGGCGGCGATCCTGCGTCGCGGCGAGCTGACCGGCGTTTATGTGGCCGACGGCAAGGGCGGGTTCAGCCTGCGCCAGCTGCGCGTCGGCAGCCCGCTGGCGGATGGTTCGGTCGAGGTGCTGGCCGGGCTGGCGGGGGGCGAGACGGTGGCCCTCGATCCGGTGCGTGCCGGCCTCGTCCGTTCGGCGCGCTGAACCATGGGCATTGCCGGACGCATAGCGGCGCTGTTCCAGCGTAACGCGCTCACCCCCCTGCTGGCCGTGGTGCTGCTGCTCCTCGGCGTGTTCGCCACGCTGGTCACGCCGAAGGAGGAGGAGCCGCAGATCGACGTGACGATGGCCGACGTGATGGTGGCCTTTCCCGGCGCCTCGGCGAAGGACGTCGAGGCGCTGGTGGCGCGGCCGGCCGAGCAGGTGCTGTCGCGCATCGCCGGCATGGACCACGTGTATTCCGTGTCGCGCCCGGGTATGGCGGTGATCACCGTGCAGTTCAAGGTGGGGGTCAAGAACCAGGACGCCATCGTGCGTTTGTACGACACCATCCACAGCCACCGCGACTGGATTTCGCCCGAGCTGGGGGTGGCCGAGCCGCTGATCAAGCCGAAGGGCATCGACGATGTGCCGATCGTTGCGCTGACGCTGTGGACGCGCGATCCGGCGCGCTCGGCCTTCGAGCTGCAACAGGTCGGGCGGGCGGTGGAAGTCGAGCTGAAGCGGGTCAAGGGCACCCGCGACGTGGTCACGATCGGTGGCCCCGGCCATGTGCTGCGGGTGCTGATGGACGCCGGCCGGATGAACGCCTACGGCCTCACGCCGCAGGATCTGAAAGGCGCGCTGCTGCTCGCCAACGCCTCGCAGCCGAGCGGCACGCTGGTCGGCGGCAACCGCGAGGTGCTGGTCCAGACCGGCACCTACATCGCCAGCGCCGACGATGTGCGGCGGCTGGTGGTCGGCGTGTCGGGCGGCCGGCCGGTGACGATGGCCGACGTGGCGACGGTGGTGGACGGGCCGGATCAGCCGTCGCGCTACGTCTGGCACGGCATCGGCCGGGGCGCGCCGGAGGCGGCCGGGGCGGTCGGCGAGCGTCTGCCGGCGGTGACCCTGTCGGTCTCCAAAAAGCCCGGCGAGAACGCGGCCGACGTGGCCGACGGGGTGATCCGCCGCCTCGACCAGCTGCGCGGCAGCATCGTCCCCGACGGCGTCGGGGTGACGGTGACCCGCAACTACGGCGCGACGGCCACCGAGAAGGCCGACAAGCTGATCGGCAAGCTGGTCTTCGCCACCTCGGCGGTGGTGGCGCTGGTGTTCTTCGCGCTGGGCCGGCGCGAGGCGGCGATCGTCGGCGCGGCGGTGACGCTGACGCTGGCGGCAACCCTGTTCGCGTCGTGGGCATGGGGCTTCACGCTCAACCGGGTGTCGCTGTTCGCGCTGATCTTCTCGATCGGCATCCTCGTCGACGACGCCATCGTGGTCGTCGAGAACATCCACCGCTGGCACCGCCTGGAGCCGGACAAGGCGCTGTGGCAGCTGATTCCGAAGGCGGTCGACGAGGTCGGCGGGCCGACCATCCTGGCCACCTTCACGGTGATCGCGGCGCTGTTGCCGATGGCCTTCGTCAGCGGCCTGATGGGGCCGTACATGAGCCCGATCCCGATCAACGCGTCGATGGGGATGTTCATCTCGCTGGCGGTGGCCTTCGTCGTCACGCCGTGGCTGGCCGGCCGGCTGATGCAGGACGGCGGCCACGGCGCGTCGGCCGATCACGGCCCGGACCGCCTGACGCAGCGCCTCGAAGCCGTCTTCCGGCGCCTGATGACGCCCTTGCTCGACGCGCGCGGCGGTGCGCGGGCGCGGGCAAAACTGTGGCTCGGCGTGCTGCTGGCGATCGCGCTGTCGGTGTCGCTGGCGGTGGTGCAGCTCGTCGTGCTGAAGATGCTGCCTTTCGACAACAAGAGCGAGTTCCAGGTGGTGCTCGACATGCCGGTCGGCACGCCGGTCGAGGCCACCGCCGAGGTGCTGCGGGAGATCGGCGACGAGCTGGCGCAGGTGCCGGAGGTGACCGATTTCCAGAGCTACGCCGGCACCGCCGCGCCGATCAATTTCAATGGCCTGGTGCGCCAGTATTACCTGCGCGCGCTGCCCGAAATGGGCGACATCCAGGTGAATCTGGTGGACAAGCACCGGCGCAGCCGCAAGAGCCACGAGATCGCCGTGTCGGTGCGCGACGCGGTGGCGGCCATCGCGAAGAAACACGGCGGCAACGCCAAGCTCGTCGAGGTGCCGCCCGGCCCGCCGGTGCTGTCACCGATCGTCGCCGAGGTGTATGGCCCCGACTACGCCGGTCAGGTGGCGGTGGCCGGCCGGCTGCGCCAGGCCTTCGAGGCCACCGCCGACGTGGTCGGGGTGGACGACACCGTCGACGAGGAAGCGCCCAAGCTGGTGCTGCGCGTCGACCAGGCCAAGGCCGCCCGGCTCGGCGTGGCCCAGGCAGATGTTGTCGAGGTGGTGCGCCTCGGCCTCGGCGGCGAGAACGTGACGCCGGTGCACGGCGGCGACAACAAGTACGAGATTCCGGTGCGCCTCACGCTGCCGCCGGAAAGCCTGTCGTCGGTCGACCGGCTGCTGCAGATGAAGGTGCGGGCGCGTCTGCCGGAAGCCGGCGGGGCGCTGGTGCCGGTGTCGGAACTGGTGCAGGTGCAGCCGACCCGGCGCGAGCAGGTGATCTACCACAAGGATCTGCTGCCGGTGGTGTACGTGACCGGCGACATGGGCGGCAAGCTGGATTCGCCGCTGTACGGCATGTTCGACATCCGCAGCCGGGTGAAGGACCTGCCGCTGGCCGGCGAGCGCCTCGCCGGCACGCTCGACGAGTGGTTCATCCGCGCACCGGCCGACCCCTTCGCCGCCTACGCGGTCAAGTGGGACGGCGAATGGCAGATCACCTACGAAACCTTCCGCGACATGGGCGCCGCCTACGCGGTGGGGCTGGTGCTGATCTACGTGCTGGTGGTGGCGCAGTTCAGGAGCTATCTGGTGCCGCTGATCATCATGGCGCCGATTCCGCTGACCATCATCGGCGTGATGCCGGGCCATGCGCTTTTGCAGAGCCAGTTCACCGCCACCAGCATGATCGGCATGATCGCGCTGGCCGGCATCATCGTGCGCAACTCGATCCTGCTGGTGGATTTCATCGACCAGCAGGTGGCGGCCGGCACGTCCTTCGCCGAGGCCACGATCCACGCCGCCGCGGTGCGCGCCAAGCCGATCGGCCTGACCGGGCTGGCGGCGATGATCGGCGCGCTGTTCATCCTCGACGACCCGATCTTCAACGGGCTGGCGATCAGCCTGGTGTTCGGCGTGCTGGTGTCGACGCTGCTGACGCTGGTGGTCATTCCCGTCCTGTATTACGCGGCGACGCATCGCCGCCGTGCCCGTGCCGAAGGAGAAACGTCATGAGTCTGACCATCAACCAGTGCGTCCGTATTTTTGCCGGCGCTTTCGTGCTGATTTCACTGGCCCTCGGCGTCGACGGCAGCCCGCTGTTCGTCAGCGCAAAGTTCTTGTGGTTCACCGCTTTCGTCGGCGCCAACCTGTTCCAGAGCGGTTTCACCCGCTTCTGTCCGCTCGAGAACATCCTGCGCCGGTTCGGCGTCAAGGACGGCCCAGGCTGCGCCTGATTTCATTCTGATCACGGAGCTTGGGGCGGGCCCTCAAGCTTTGTGGCCCGGGGCCGTTCACGCGGAAGATGGACCCGAGCACCGCTCCCTTTTCAAAGATTGGCGCCCTTCGGCGTTCCGGCCGCCTGCCGGATGTCGAAGGGCGGTGGTTCTTTGCGGCCCTGGTGCTGGGCATCCTGGTCACGGCGCTGGGCTGGAGCCACCTGCGCGACCGCGAGCGCGACCTGGAGCGGGCCTACCACGAAGCCGCCGCCGACCGCCTGCAGCACCAGCTCAACGAGCGCCTCGGCAAGGTGGACTTCATCCTGCGGGGCGTCACCGGGCTGTTTTCGGTGCAGGCGATGGTCGAACGGCGCGAGTTCGAAAGCTACGTCGACGGCCTGAAGCTGTCCGGGGCGCTGCCCGAAGTCATCGGCATCGCGCTGCTGCGGCGCGTCGAGACGAACCGCTTCGCCGCCATCGAGGCGCTGCTGTCGGCGGCCTACGACCGCGACATCCGCATCCAGCCGGCACTTGATCCGGCGCGTTCGGACGTCGCCTTTCCGATCGTCTACATCTGGCCGACGGATGAGCAGGCGCTCAAGGCGCTCGGCTACGACGGCTATGTGATTCCGCTGCGCCGCCAGGCCATCGACGCGGCACTCGCAACCGGCGAGATGGCGATGACCGAGCTGCTGCCGCTGCGGATGCTCGAAGCCAGGCAGAACGTGAACGGCGTGCTGCTCTACCGGGTCGCGCGATCGCTGGACGATTCGAGCCCGATGGCCGTGCAGGACAGTCTGGTGGCGCTGGGCATCGACGTCGCCCGCCTGTTCGACGACCTGCGCCAGTCGGTGGCGCCGGGCCACGAACTGATCGTCGAGGACATCACCGGGCCGGCGTCGCGGCGGGTTTACAACTCGGGCGACGGGACGGTGCTGCCGGAGCGCGTCGTGCTGCGCGAGTTCCGCTTCGGCGGTCGGGTGTGGCGGCTGTCGCTGCTGGCGCCGGCGCCGGCGCGGACGCTGGCGGCGTCGACGCTGGCCGGCGTCGGCGGGCTGGCCGGCAGCGCGCTGGTGGCTTTCCTGCTGGCCAGCCTGTCGGGCCAGCAGCGGCGGGCCCAGCGGATCGCCGAGATCATGACCGGGGAGTACCGCCTGAGCGAGAAGCGCTTCGAGCTGGCGGTGTCGGCGACCGAGGACGGCATCTGGGAATGGCAGGCCGGACGGCGCTGGCTGTTCCTGTCGCCGCGCTGCGACCGCCTGCTCGGTTATCCGGACGGCGGCCTGCCGCGCAGCGGACGCGGCATTCTGCGCCTGCTCACCGCGCCGGCGCGGCACGCCTTCATGCTGGCGCTGCGCCGTCACCTGCACGGCCAGGGCGCCCTCGACTGCGTGCTGCCTATCGGTCGTGCCGACGGCAGCGTCGGCTGGTTCCATCTGGCCGGGCAGACCGAATTCGATGCCGCCGGGCGACCCCTCCGCACGGCCGGCGCGGCCGGCGACGTGACCGGACTGCGGCGCGCCCAGCAGGAGGTGATCGACTCCCACGCCCGGCTCGACGCGCTGTACCGCCATGCCTCGCTGGGCATGGCGCTGGTGGATGGGAAGGGCCGCTACCTGCAGGCCAACTCGGAGTTCTGCCGGATCGTCGGCTACACCGAGGCCGAGTTGTGCAGCGACGAGCGTCTGGTGCTGACGCCGTCCGAATACGCGGCGCGGGATACCAAGGCCGTCGTCGATGCGTGCCTGGGCGCCCGCGCCCAGTCGTACGAGAAGGAATACATCCGCAAGGACGGGCGGCGGGTGCCGGTGGTCGTGACGACCACCGCCGTCGGCGGCAGCGACGGCGCCCACCGCTGGGTCATCGTCGAGGACGTGACGGTGCGCAAGCTCGAGCAGCGGGCGATCCAGGAGGCCAACGCGACCAACGAGTCGCTGATCGCCGCGATGCCCGACATGCTCTTCCAGCTGGACGGCGAGCTGCGCATCGTCCGCCACCACGCCGACCGGATGGATCTGTCGATGGCGCCGGACGACTTCCTCGGCAGGCGCATCGACGACGTGCTGTCGCCCGGCATGGCGCGCAACTTCGGCAACGCGGCGCTGGCGGCGGTGCGCAGCGGGCAGGTGCAGCGCATCGAGTATTCGTCGGCGCGCGGCGGGCGCGTGCGTCACTTCGAGGCGCGCCTGCGCGCGGTGCGCACCGGCGGCACGCTGGTGGTGATCCGCGACATGACCGAACTGAAGGAAACCGAACTGGCGCTGCGGGAGAGCGAGGCGCGCTGGCAGTTCGCCCTCGACGGCGCCGGCGACGGGGTGTGGGACTGGAACATTCCGGCCGGCAAGGTGTTCCGCTCGCAGCGCTGGCACACGATGCTGGGCTACCAGCCGGGCGAGATGGACGAGCAGCTGGACGAATGGTTGTCGCGCGTCCACCCGGACGATCTGCCGGTCGTGCGGGCCATCGAGGAAGCCCATCTGCGCGGCGAGTCGCCGTCGTTCTCGCACGAGGCGCGGGTGCGCTGCAAGGACGGCCACTACAAGTGGATCCTGGCGCGCGGGCTGGTCGTCGAGCGCGACGCCGAGGGGCGTCCGCTGCGCATGATCGGCACCACCTCGGACATCGACGACGTCAAGGCGCGGGAGGCGCAGATTCTCGATCACAACCTGAATCTGGCGACGATGGTGGCCGAACGCACCAAGGATCTGTGTGCCGCCAAGGAGGCGGCGGAGGCGGCCAACGAGGCCAAGTCGGCGTTCCTCGCCAACATGTCCCACGAACTGCGTACGCCGATGCACGGCATCCTCAGCTACGCGCGCCTCGGCGAATCGCGCGTCGCCACCACCGGGCACGAGAAGCTGCGCAGCTACTTCAGCCGCATCCGGGTCAGCGGCGACCGCCTGATGCTGCTGGTGAACGATCTGCTCGACCTGTCCAAGCTCGAGTCCGGACAGATGGTTCTCAATCTCGGGCCGCTGCAGCTCGACGTGGTCGTGCACGATGTGATCGGCGAGTTCGACCTGATCGTGCACACGCGCCGGCTGCACATCGACCTGCAGGACGACGGCCCGCTGCCGGCCAGCATCGGCGATGCGGCGCGGATCGGTCAGGTGGTGCGCAACCTCCTTTCCAATGCGGTCAAGTTCACGCCCGACGGGCGGACGATCCACGTCCACCTTGCCGCGGGCAGCCTGCCTGACGGTCGCCCGGCGGTGTCGCTCGGCGTGTCGGACGAGGGCGTCGGTATTCCGCCGGACGAGTTCGATGCGGTGTTCGACAAGTTCGTGCAGAGTTCCCGCACGCGTACCGGCGCAGGCGGGACGGGCCTTGGGCTGGCGATCTGCCGCGAGATCGTCGAGGCTCATCAAGGGCGTATCGTGGCCCGCAACAATGCCGCCGGCGGGGCGGAATTCATCGTCGATCTGCCGGTGGGCGAAGCACTGCCCGCCGCGCAAGCTGCCGTCGTGGCAGAGGGAGAAACTGGATGAGCATGGCAAAGATACTGGTCGTCGACGACGAACCCTTCAATCTGGACATCGTCGCCGAGTACCTCGACGAAATGGATTTCGAGCTGGTGATGGTCGAGTCCGGCGAAGAGGCGTGGGAGGCGTTGATCCATCCCGATTCCAATTTCGACCTGGTGCTGCTCGACCGGATGATGCCGGGCATGGATGGCATCATGGTGCTGCGCAAGATGAAGGCCGACGAGCGCCTGCGGGCGATCCCGGTCATCATGCAGACCGCCGCCACCTCGCCCGAGCAGGTGCGCGAGGGGCTGGCGGCGGGGGCCTTCTACTACCTCACCAAGCCCTTCGAGGGCGAGGCGCTGCAGACCATCATCCGCTCGGCGCTCGACGACATGCGCACGCGGCGCGAGTTGAATGCCAACCTGAGCGACCATGCGCAGGCGCTGGCCTGCATCGGCGAGGGGACGTTCGTGATCCGGACCCTCGACGAGGCCCACAAGCTGGCGTCCTTCGTCGCGCTGCTCGGCCCGCAGCCGGAAACGCTGGCGATGGGGCTGTCGGAGCTGCTGGTGAATGGCGTCGAGCATGGCAACCTGGGCATCGACTTCGCCGAGAAAAGCCGGCTGCGCGAGGCCGACTGCTGGGAGAGCGAGATCGAACGCCGCCTGATGCTGCCCGAGAACCGCGACAAGCGCGTCAGCCTGCGGGTGTGTCGCCAGCCTGAACGCTGGCTGTTCGAGATCCGTGACGACGGGCCGGGTTTCGACTGGCGGCGCTTTCTCGATTTCGATCCGGAACGGGCCTTCGCGCCCAATGGCCGCGGCATCGCCCTGTCGCGCCAGCTGTCCTTTGCGAGTCTGACCTACATTCCGCCCGGCAATCTGGTCATCGTGACCGTGCCGCGGGGGCCGGCGAGCGCTTTGCTCGCCACCGGAGATGAAGCGCCCTGATAGTGCGGGCGCACCGGAATACCCGGCGGGCCGCCTGGCCTGCCACCGATCGACTCCGCGGACGTCGGCACAGGCCGGCGTCGGCCAAGCGTAGAGACTGGTAGATGGCTGAAAAACAGTTGCGGGTGCTGGTCGCCGACGACATCGCATCCAACCGAACCATCGTGGGGGCCTTCCTCGCCCACCTGAACTGCACACCGATCTACGCCACCGACGGCGTCGAGGCGGTGCAGCTGTTCCGGCAGGAAGCCCCCGATGTGGTCCTGATGGACCTGATGATGCCGCGCATGGATGGCTTCGAGGCGATCAAGCAGATCCGCGCGATGGCGGACGACCAGTGGGTGCCGATCATCATCCTGTCGGCGCTGTCGGGCGAGGGCGATGTCGTGCATGGGCTGGACATCGGCGCCGACGACTATCTGACCAAACCCCTGTCCTTCCCGGTCTTCGCCGCCCGCTTCAAGGCCCTGCGCCGCCTGCTCGACATGCAGCGCCGCCTGTCGGGGGCGCTGGAGCAGGTGCGGGCGGTGGCCAACGGGGTCATCGACGGCCTCGTGTCGGCCGACGAGCAGGGCACGATCCTGTCGGTGAACCGCTCGGCGACCCAGATCTTCGGCTATACCGCCAACGAGATGGTCGGCCAGAATCTGCGCATGCTGATGCCCTCGCCCGACCGGGAGGCGCACGACGGTTATCTCCAGCGCTACCGGGAAACCGGCGTCAAACGGACGATCGGCCAGATCCGCGAGCTGACCGGGGTGCGCAAGGATGGCAGCCAGTTTCCGCTGGAACTGGGTGTGTCGGACATCACCCTGCCCAACCGGCGGATGTTCATCGGCGTCGTGCGCGACGTCTCCGAGATGCGCCGCATCCAGCACCAGCTCGCCGAGGACGCGGCGCGCCTGCAGCAGTACCACGACGAATCCGAGCGCGAGCAGGAGCTGGCGATGGCGATCATGGAGCGCCAGGTGCGCAGCGACTGGCTGCGCGACGGCGCGGTGCAGTACGCGGTGATGCCGGCGCGCAACTTCTCCGGCGACGTGGTGGCGGTGGCCCGCTCGCCGCAGGGCGCGCTGTACGCGATGCTCGCCGACGCCACCGGCCACGGCCTGGCGGCGGCGGTCAGCGTGCTACCGGCCCTCGGCGCGTTCTACCGCGGCGCCGCCGGCAACCAGCCGCTGTCGGCCCTCGTCACCGAGCTCAACGGTCTGCTGTGCGGGCTGCTGCCGCGCGGGCGTTTCGTCGCCGCATCGCTGGTGCGGCTCGAGGCGGCCAGGCGGGCCGGCCAAATCTGGGTCGGCGGGGTGCCCGACGTGCTGCGCGTCGGCGACGACGGGACGGTGCTCCAGCGTTTCGTCTCGAAACAGCTGCCGCTCGGCATCCTGCCGTCGGCCGAGGCCGGCATCGAACACGAGGAATTCAACTGGAGCGAGCCGTGCCAGATCGTGCTGTGCTCGGACGGTCTGACCGAGGCCGAGAGCGCGGCCGGCGAAGCGTTCGGCACGCGTGGGCTGGAACAGGCCCTGCAGCGCACCCCGAAAGCTTCCCGGGTGGCCGGCCTGCGTCAGGCGCTGACCGCCCATCTGGGCCGCCAGCCGGCCGGCGACGACGTGTCGGTGCTGATCCTCGACTGCCAGAACGGAACCGCGACCAGCACGGCGTAGTCGACCGGACGGGGAGGGCGCTTGGTGAGGCGGGATCGTTTCTTGCTTGGGTTTAGGCTGTTTCAGTTTCGCGTGTGTTGTCCATGCTCCGAGTGCTGGTAGTCGATTCTTCCCGCGAGCGCGCTGCCGATGTCTGTGCAGCCCTCGCCCTCGCCGGTCATCAGGTCGCGGCGGTGTTGTCGAGCGCCCTCGAACTGTCCGGGCAGGTGCTGGCGACGAAGCCCGACGTGATCTTCATCCAGGCCGATTCGCCGAGCCGCGACACGCTGGAACATCTGGCGATCATGAACCGCGATTGCCCGCGGCCGGTGTTGCTGTTCTCGCAGGATGCCGATTCGCAGCAGATCCGCCGCGCCGTGAAGGCCGGGGTGTCGTCCTACGTGGTCGATTCGGTGTCGCCGGAGCGCCTCGATGCGCTGTTCGAGGTGGCGCTCGCCCAGTTCGAGGCCTTCCAGCACCTGCGTGCCGAACGGGACGACGCGACCCGCCGGCTCACCGAGCGGATCACCGTGGATAAGGCCAAGGGCCTGCTGATGAAAGCCCGCGGCCTCGACGAGGACGCCGCCTACCACGCGCTGCGCAAACTGGCGATGGAGCGCGGACGCAAACTGGCCGACGTGGCCCAGGACGTGATCGACATGGCCAATCTGTTGCTGTGAGCTGACCGGCAGGCGACGCTTGGCGGCGTCGGCGGGCGGTGGATCGGGGCGGGGCGCGCTGGCGCTGCCGCCCCGATTCCGTTGCGGCCCGACGATCGCCGATGGGCCGTGATGGTGCAGGAGGCAGGCGTGCTGCACTGCAACAGTGCGCCGGAAGGGGTATTCAAATCTACCCACAAGGAGGTAGGAATTCCCCGGTTTTGATTTTCGTGATTCAAATCAATCTCTTGGTTCTCCTGGCACGCTCCTCGCTATAGATCGCTTGAGTCGGTCCAACGGCGGGCCGGCTCGATCAGGCGATCTCACTTGGACAAGGGCGTCCATCCCTCGCAGGGCTATCGCGGGGTGATGTGGCGCCCTCTTTTTTTGACTACGGATTTCGGGATCAGGGGCGAGCTATGAGCAAGCGATACGACGACACGTTTCTTTCCCGCCGCGGCTTTCTCAAGGCTGGGGCAACCCTCGGAGGATTGGCGGCAATGGGCACCATGCTTCCCGCAGGCGGCGTCTGGGCTGCCGGTTCGGACAAGCCCGAACTGGAAGAAGTGAAGATCGGCTTCATCCCGCTGACCGACTGTTCGTCGGTGGTGATGGCGTCGGTGATGGGCTTCGACAAGAAATACGGGATCAAGATCACGCCGAGCAAGGAAGCGTCGTGGGCCGGCGTGCGCGACAAGCTGGCCAATGGCGAGCTGCATGCGGCGCACGTGCTGTACGGCCTGGTGTATGGCCTGCACCTGGGCATCGGCGGGCCGAAGAAGGATATGGCCGTGCTGATGACACTGAACAACAACGGCCAGGCGATCACGCTGTCGAACGGCCTCAAGGAGAAGGGCGCCGTCGATGGCGCCTCGCTGGCCAAGGTCGTCGCGAAGAAGGAGAAGGAATACATCTTCGCCCAGACCTTCCCCACCGGCACCCACGCCATGTGGCTCTACTACTGGCTGGCGGCGCACGGCATCGACCCGTTCAAGGACGTCAAGAACATCGTCGTGCCGCCCCCGCAGATGGTGGCCAACATGCGCGTCGGCAATATGGACGGCTACTGCGTCGGCGAACCGTGGAACCAGCGGGCGATCGTCGACAAGATCGGCTTCACCGCGGTGACCACCCAGGACATCTGGACCGACCACCCCGAGAAGGTGCTCGGCGCCACCGCCGAATTTGCCGCCAAGTACCCCAACACCGCCCGCGCGATGATCTGCGCGATCCTCGAGGCCTCGCGCTGGATCGACGCCAGCGCCGCCAACCGCAGCAAGACCGCCGAAACGGTGGCCGCCAAGAGCTATGTGAATACCGACGTCGATGTGATCCGCAGCCGCATGATCGGCCAGTACGAAAACGGCCTCGGCAAGAGCTGGTCGGACAAGAACTCGATGAAGTTCTTCAACGACGGCGCGGTGAATTTCCCCTACTTGTCGGACGGCATGTGGTTCCTCACCCAGCATCGCCGCTGGGGCCTGCTCAAGCAGGACGTCGATTACCTCGCGGTGGCCAAGGCGATCAACCAGACCGAGCTGTACAAGCAGGCCGCCAGCCTGGTCGGGGTGGCGGTGCCGAAGTCCGACTTCCGCAGCGCCAAGCTGATCGACGGCGTGGTGTGGGACGGCAAGGACCCGAAGAAGTACGCCGCAGGTTTCAAGATCCATGCCTGACATGAATGGAGATCAACATGACTACCGCGACATTCCCCGCAGAGTTTGAACGGCCGGTGCCCGCCGCAGCGTCGGCCGGCACGCCGAAGGAGCCGGCCGCGACCGCTCCCGTTGCCGATGCCGTGTCCGCCCCGGCCGAGCGCGGCCCTGGCTTCGGCGAGCGCCTCGGCGCGTTGATGCGCCGTGTGATCCCGCCGCTGCTCGGCTTCGCCTTCGTGGTCGGCGTGTGGGCGCTGGTGGCGATGAAGTCGGCCGACTTCCCCGGCCCGGTCAAGACCTTCGAGGCGGCGCTGGCGCTGTTCGCCGATCCGTTCTACCAGAACGGCCCGAACGACCAGGGCATCGGCTGGAACATCCTGTCGTCCCTCAAGCGGGTCGCGATCGGCTTCGGCGTCGCCGCGCTGGTCGGCATTCCGCTGGGCTTCATCATCGGCCGCTTCGCGTTCATGAACAGCATGCTCGAACCGATCATCAGCATCCTGCGCCCGGTGTCGCCGCTGGCCTGGCTGCCGATCGGCCTGATGGTGTTCAAGGCGGCCGACCCGGCGTCGACCTGGACGATCTTCATCTGCTCGATCTGGCCGATGATCCTCAACACCGCCCAGGGCGTGCAGCGCGTGCCGCAGGATTACCTCAATGTGGCGCGGGTGCTCAACCTGTCGGAGTTCCGGATCATCACCAAGATCCTCTTTCCGGCCGTGCTGCCTTACATGCTGACCGGCATCCGCCTGTCGATCGGCACCGCCTGGCTGGTCATCGTGGCGGCCGAGATGCTCACCGGCGGCGTCGGCATCGGCTTCTGGGTGTGGGACGAGTGGAACAACCTCAAGGTCGAGCACATCATCATCGCCATCTTCGTGATCGGCATCGTCGGCCTGCTGCTCGAACAGCTCCTGCTGCTGGTGGCCCGCCGCTTCAGCTACGGCTCCAACTGATTCCGCGTCGAGGAGAAATCGAATGAACGCAATCGTCAAGGTCGAAAACGTCGGCATGGCCTTCGAGACCCGCAAGGGTCGCTTCGTCGCCCTGCGCGACGTCAATCTGCAAGTCCGCCGCGGCGAGGTGGTGGCGCTGATCGGACACTCGGGCTGCGGCAAATCGACGCTGCTCAACCTGATCGCCGGGCTTACGCTGCCCACTTCGGGCGTCATGCTGTGCAACGGCCGCGAGATCGGCGGACCCGGCCCGGAGCGCGCGGTGGTCTTCCAGAACCACTCGCTGCTGCCGTGGCTCAACTGCTTCGAGAACGTGCATCTGGCGGTCGAACGGGTGTTCGGCGCGAAGGAGGGCAAGGAGCAGCTGAAGGCGCGCACCCTTGCCGCCCTCGAGATGGTGCACATGGCCCACGCTGCCCAGAAGCTGCCCCACGAAATCTCCGGCGGCATGAAGCAGCGCATCGGCATCGCCCGCGCCTTTGCGATGGAGCCGCAAATCCTGCTGATGGACGAGCCCTTCGGCGCCCTCGACGCGCTGACCCGCGCGGCGCTGCAGGACGAACTGATCGGCGTGATGGAGAAGACCGGCGCCACCGTGGTGATGGTGACCCACGACGTGGACGAGGCGGTGCTGCTGTCGGACCGCGTGGTGATGATGACCAACGGCCCGGCGGCGACCATCGGCGAGATTCTCGAGGTCGAGCTCGCCAAGCCCCGCGACCGCCTGCAGCTGGCCCACAACCCGGAGTTCGCCGGCTACCGCGCGGCGATCCTCGAGTTCCTGTACCAGAAGCAGATGAAAAGGGCGGCCTGACCTGCAGGCCGCCACCACCCCGCGCCGGCGGCCGGGCCGGGTGGAGTGAGGCGAGTCAGCCGCGGCGGCGCAGGCGCCGTCCGGTGAGTGCCAGGCCGGCGAGGCTCAGCGCCAGGGTCCCCGGTTCGGGGATCGCGACGGCGTCGTAGGCGGCGTCGGCAAAGGCCTGGTAGCCGGCGCTGGTGAGGTGCATGCCATCCCAGAACAGGTTGGTCGAGGTGTCGCAGGTGCCGTCGTAGCAGGGGTCGCTGACGTTGGCCAGACCGTGCTGGCCGGGGTTGTCGACCAGATCGGTGAGGATGCCGAAGGCGTCGAGGATGGTCACGCCCGGGATGCCGCCGAGCTGCGCCTGCAGCGTGGCGTTGGCCGCCATCAGCGCCGCCTGCATGGCACTCAGCAGCGAGGCCGACGGGGTCGTCGCGATATAGACCGGCGAACGCGTCACGTCGGGCAGGTTCCAGACGAGGATGTGCTGGGCGCCGTCGGCCTTCAGCTTGCCGATCATGCTGGCCGTCTCGCTGACGTACTGGGCGATGAAGGCGGTGATCACGCCGGTCGGGTCGCCGCCACCCATGATCACCTGCAGCGCATCCTTGGCCGCCATGCGGAAATCGTTGGTGCCGCCTTCGATCACATACAGCGCCGAACCGGATGCCGCGCCCGGCTGGGCGACGAAGCTGTCCACCTGCTGGCTGACGCTGGGCAGCGGGCTGAGCGCGGTAGTGCTCAGGAAGGCGCCGCTGGTCGCGTAGTCGGTGCCGCCGGCCAGCGACGCCGTGAGCGGGCCGAGGCCGAGCCGGGCGCTCAGTTGCTGGGACCACACCGCGCCGTTGGACGCCGTCAGCGACGGGCTGTAGGCCCCCGCGACGGACACCGGCGAGACGATGTCGGCGCCGGTCTGCAGCGGCACCCCCATGGCCGCCAGATTGCCGGCGTCGGAGTCGCTGTCACCGAACACGTACAGGCCGGAATAGCCGGCCGAGGCAGCCGAGGCGGTGAACAGGCCGGCGAGCAGCAGGCCGGCGCGGAGCATGCGGGGTGGAATCATGGCAACGGAAGCTTTCGGCGGAAGTGGCAGGGCCGAAAACTATAATCCATATACGCTGCGGATACCTGCGGCTTCAGGGGGTTTGACAGGCTTATGGGTACGGCCTCAGCGCAGCGGAAAACCGAGGGCGTTGAGGGCTGCCACCAGCCGGTCGCGGCCCGACAGCGCGGCGGTGTCGCGGACCCGTTTGGCCGAGTGGTTCGACCAGCTGCCGCGGACCTGCATGCCCTGGCTGGCGTAGAAGGCCGCCATCGCGCCGTCGTACTGCTCAAGTCCGGCGGCCTGGCGGGGCAGCGAGTAGGTTTCGTGGTGCAGCACGACCGACTGCGGCGGGCGCGGCTTGACGGCGGCGGGCTGGGCCGGGTCGGGGGTGCCGACGCACAGGCCGAATACCGCGACGACCCGCGGCGGCAGTTGCAGTTCGGCGGCGACGTCTTCGGGCCGGTTGCGCATCGCGCCGATGTAAACCGTGCCGAGACCGAGGGATTCGGCGGCGGCGACGGCGTTCTGGGCAGCCAGCGCGGCGTCGATGACGCCCACCTCGAACATCTCGAGATAGTCGAGCGCGACGTGCGCCTCGCCGACCTTCCGCGCCACCTGCTCGAGTCGCGCCAGATCGGCCAGCCACACCAGCAGCAGCGGCGCCTGGCCGATGTGGGCCTGGTCGCCGGCCAGTTCGGCGAGGCGCGCCTTGCGGGCCGGGTCGCGCACCGCGACGACGCTCCAGGCGTGCAGGTTCGATGAGCTGGCCGCCGACTGGGCGGCCGCGACAATCGCGGCGAGCTGGTCGTCGCCGACCGGGTCGGGCAGGTAGGCGCGCACCGAGCGGTGGGCCAGGAGGTGGTCGATGATCGGCGAGCCGGCGGCCGGCACGGCCATGTCGGGCGAGCCGTAGCGGGTCTGGTAGAGGGAGGCGCGGTTGCTCATGGGATTCCTGAAAACGGGCGCGCGGGCGGAGGTCCGCCCGCGATCGGGTTTTCGATTCTAGCGCGGGCCGCGCCGCGCGGTTCAGTCGGCGCGGCTGCGGCTGCGGCGGCTGAGGCGGCTGCGGGCCGGCGGGGTGGTCGCGATGTCGTCGGCCGGATCGGCCTCGGGCGCCTCTTCGCCATTGTCGGCGAGTGCGCCGGCCACCTGCCGGACCTGCTCCTCGACCAGTTCGCCACCGCGGACCGCCGCGTCGGCGAGGTCGTTGAAATGGGCTTCGGCCTGGCCGATGGCGGTCTTCATGTGGCCGATGGCGGCCTCGCCGGTGGCGTCGGCGTGCAGCGCGGCACGGTCCAGCTGGCGCAGCAGCACCTTGTCGAGCGCGGCGACCTGGTCGCGGGCCATCTGCAGGATCGCCTGCTGGGCGTCGCCGATGATGTCGAAGCATTCGCTGACCAGGTCCGCCGACCCGCTGCGCCAGTCGGCGAGGCGCTCGATCGGCAGCGGGGCGAAGCCGAGCGGGTGGGAATCGGCCAGTTCCGCCAGATGCAGGCGGCCTTCCTCGAGCGCCTGGCGGCCGGCGCGCAGGCTCAGTTCGGACAGCCTCTCGGTCGCCTCGACCCACACGCGCGACGCGGCGTGCAGGTGGTCGATGGTGTGCAGGCGGGTTTGCTGGATGTCGGCGGGGGACAGGTACATGGCGATCTCCGGGAGGAAGGCGGGCCCGTCAGGCTAGGCCTCGCGCGTTGCAGGAGGATGACGGGCGGCGGCGGTTTGTTGCTTAAATTGAAACAATAGCGATTATTTTGTTGCTGGATATGGTCGAATCGGCGGCGACGGCCGGTTGCGCATTTTTCGCAGCGTGAGGTCCGATTTTTCGACTTAGCCGCCCGCCCCGTCCGCTGTTACGATCCGTCCGGTGAATCCCGCCGTCCTGCACCTCCTGCCGTGGCTGCCGCTGCTGCCCTTCGCGGCCGCCTGCGGCATCGGCGCGTTGCCGGCCGGACGGCGGCGGCTGTCGGCGTGGCTGGCGGCGGCGGCGCTGCTGGCGGCCGGCGCAATGACCGCCGCGATGGCGCCGGCGGTGTTCGGCGGGGCGGTGCTGAAGGCCTCGTCGCCGTGGCTCGCCGGCATCGACTACACGATCCGCGTCGACGGGCTGGCGTGGATTTTCTGTCTGCTGATCTCGGTGATCGGCGCGCTGGTGGTGCTGTACGCCCACTACTATCTGTCGGCGGAGGATTCCGAGCCGCGCTTCCTGGCCTTCCTGGTGGCCTTCGCCGGGGCGATGCTCGGCGTCGTCACGGCCGGCAATCTCATCGTGCTGCTGGTGTTCTGGGAGCTGACCAGCGTCGCCTCCTTCCTGCTGATCGGCTTCTGGACCCACCGCGACGACGCCCGCCGCGGCGCCCGCATGGCGCTGACGATCACCGCCGGCGGCGGCCTGTGCCTGCTCGCCGGGCTGATCCTGCTCGGCCAGGTGGCCGGCAGCTACGATCTCGACGCGGTGCTCGCCGCCGGTCCGGCGGTGCGCGCCGACCCGCGCTACCCGGCGATCCTCGCGCTGATCCTGCTCGGCGCCTTCACCAAGAGCGCCCAGTTCCCGTTCCACTTCTGGCTGCCCCACGCGATGGCCGCGCCGACGCCGGTGTCGGCCTTCCTGCACTCGGCGACGATGGTCAAGGCCGGCGTGTTCCTGCTGGCCCGCCTCTACCCGGTGCTGGCGGGTTCCGACGGCTGGTTCTACGCGGTCAGCCTCACCGGGCTGGCGACGCTGCTGGTCGGCGCCTGGTACGCGCTGTTCCAGCACGATCTGAAGGGGCTGCTGGCCTACTCGACGCTGTCGCACCTGGGGCTGATCACGCTGCTGCTCGGGCTGGGCTCGGAGCTGGCGGTGGTCGCCGCGGTGTTCCACATCCTCAACCACGCCACCTTCAAGGCCAGCCTCTTCATGGCCGCCGGCATCATCGACCACGAATGCGGCACCCGCGATCTGCGCCGCATCAACGGCCTCGTGCGCTACATGCCGTGGACGTCGGCGCTGGCCATCGCTGCCGCCGCGGCGATGGCCGGCGTGCCGCTGCTCAACGGCTTCCTGTCGAAGGAGATGTTCTTCGCCGAGGCGCTGGAAGTGAGCCACCCACTGTTCGCCTGGCTGGTGCCGGCCGGCGCGGTGCTGGCCGGCCTGCTCGGCGTGGCCTACTCGATGCGCTTTATCCACGACACCTTCTTCCACGGCGAGCCGGTCGGCCTCGACCGCCTGCCCCACGAGCCGCCGGTGTGGATGCGGGTGCCGGTCGATCTGCTGGTGCTGGTCTGCGTGGTGGTCGGCCTGCTGCCGATGCAGACTTTCGGCCCGCTGCTCCAGGTGGCGGTGCCGGCGCTCACCGGTGCGCCGATGCCGGCGGTGAACATCGCGCTGTGGCACGGCTTCAACCTGCCGTTGCTGATGAGCGCGGTGGCCTTTGCCGGCGGGATCGGGCTGTACTTCCGGCTGCAGCGCGAGCGTGGGCTGCACGACCGCGACCCGTCCGCCGGGCCGAGCGGCCAGCGCGGTTTCGAGCGCGCGCTGGGCGGGCTGGCGGCGCTGGCCGGCGTCGTGACCCGCGGCCTGCAGCACGGCCGCCTGCCGCTTTACGTGGCGACGCTGCTGGCCGCCGCCGGGCTGGCGCTGCTGCCGTGGCTGGCGGAACTCGGCCGGCCGGCACCCGCCGGCGACATCGACGCCGGGCTGGCGGCCGGGGCGCTGCTGGTGGCGCTGGCGGCGCTGGCCTGCGCCGTGCTGCGGCGGCGCCTGGCGCTGCTGCTGCTGAGCGGCGTCGCCGGGCTCGGGGCGGTGCTGGTCTTCCTGTTCCGCGGTGCGCCGGATCTGGCCTTTACGCAGCTGGCGGTGGATGCGGTGTTCGCGGCGGTCGTCGCGGCGCTGATCGGCCGGCTCGAGAAGAACTCGCCGGGCGTGCTGCCCCACGGCCGGCCGTTGCTCGGGGTGGTCGCCGCGGTACTCACCGGCAGCGCGCTGACGCTGCTGGCGCTGGGCATCAGCGCTGCGCCGTTCGACGCCGCGCTGTCCGATTTCTTCGGCGCGCGGTCCCTCGCGGCGGCCCACGGGCGCAACGTGGTCAACGTCATCATCGTCGACTTCCGCGGCCTCGACACCCTCGGCGAGATCGCCGTCGTGATGCTGGCCGCGCTGGCCTCGGTCGGCATCCTGCGGCGGCTCGGGAGGGCGCGGTGATCGGCCGGCGCGAGGTGCTCGTCGAGCAGCTCGTCGGCCGCCTCTACCGGCCGCTGCTGGTGGCGGCGCTGGTCGTCTGGCTGCGCGGTCACAATGCGCCGGGCGGCGGTTTCATCGCCGGCCTGCTGGCGGTGGCGGCCACTGCCGGCTACGCGCTGGCCTTCGGCGAACGGGCGGCGCGGGCGCGTCTGCCGCTGCGGCCGGAGAGCCTGACGGCGGTCGGCGTCGCGCTGGGCGTGCTGGCCGGGCTGCCGGCGGTGGTCGCCGGGCGGCCTTTCCTGACCCATTTCAGCGGCGAGATCGCGGTCGCCGGCGTGACGCTACCGTGGTCGACGGTGATGCTCTTCGACCTCGGCGTGATGTGCTGCGTGTGGGGCGGGCTGGCGGCGCTGGTGCTGGCGCTGGGGAGGCGCGCATGAACGCCTGGCTGCTGGCGCTGGCCATCGGCGTCTGCGGCGGCGCCGCGGTGTGGCTGATCCTCGCCCGCGACCTGCTGCGCGTGGTCGTCGGGCTGGCGCTGGCCGGCACCGCGGTGAACCTCTTCGTGCTGATCGCCGGGCGCATCGGCAGCGGCGTGCCGGCGATCCTCGCCGACGGCGAGCGCGTGCTGGCCGCCACGGCCGCCAATCCGCTGCCCCAGGCGCTGGTGCTGACCGCCATCGTGATCGGCTTTGCGTTCGTCTGCTTCGCGCTGGTGCTGGTCGCCGCGCTGCTGGCGAAGCGCCCGGAGGGCGACGTCGACGCGCTGGCCGACGCCGAACCCGGCCCCGGCGCCGACCGCAAGCCGCAGCCCTTCGACGCGGAGCGGCGGGCGTGACGGGCGCCGCCAACCTGGCCCTGGCGCCGGTGCTGCTGCCGCTGGCCGGCGCCGTCGGCTGCGTGCTGCTGGCCGGCCGCGCGCGGGTGGCGGAAGCTTTCAGCCTGGCCGCCGCCGCCGCCAACCTGGTGGCCGCGCTGGCGATCCTGCAGGCGGTCGGCGCGCACGGCCGGCTGGCGCTGATCCTCGGCGACTGGGCGTGGCCGTTCGGCATCGCCTTCGCCGTCGACCGGCTGTCGGCGGTGCTCATCGCGGTGTCGGCGCTGATCGCCCTGGTGTGCCTCGTCTTTCAGGCGGCGCGGGTCGATCCGGCGGCGCGCCGCCCGGCGACGCTGGCGCTGGTGCATGGGCTGATGGCCGGCGTCGGCGGCGCCTTCGCCACCGGCGACCTGTTCAACCTGTACGTGTGGTTCGAGGTGATGCTGATCGCCGCGCTCGGCCTGCTCGCCCACCGCGGCCGGGTGGCGGAGCTCGACGGCACGCTGCGCTATCTGGTGCTGAACATGGTCGGGACGCTGGTGCTGCTGGTCGGCATCGCGGTGGTGTATGGCGCGACCGGGCAACTCAATTTCGTCGCCCTCGCGCGGGCCGGCAGCGATCCGCTGCTGGCCGCCGGGGTCGGCCTGCTGGCGGTGGCCTTCCTCGCCAAGGCGGCGGCCTTTCCGCTGTTCTCGTGGCTGCCGGCGGCCTACCATGTGCTGCCGGCGCCGCTGCTGGCGCTGTTCGCCGGGCTGCTCAGCAAGGTCGGCGTGTATGCGCTGCTGCGGCTGTTCGGGCAGGTTTTTCCGGCCGCGCTGGCCGGCTGGCAGCCGCTGCTGGGAGCGCTGGCGGTGGCCACGATGGTGGCCGGCGCGCTCGGTGCGGCGTATCACTGGGACTTGCGGCGCATCCTGGCCTTCCACATCGTCAGCCAGATCGGCTACCTGCTGCTCGCGGTGGCGCTGGCGAGCCCGGCCGGCCACGCCGCGGCGATCTTCTACACGGTCCACCACATCGTCGTGAAGGCCAATCTGTTCCTGCTCGCCGCGCTGGTCTGCCGGGTTGCCGGCAGCTACGACCTGCGCCGCATCGGCGGCGTGGCCGCGGCCCGGCCGCTGCTGGCCATCGTCTTCGCGGTGCCGGCCCTGTCGCTGGTGGGCATTCCGCCGCTGTCGGGCTTCTGGGCCAAGTTCCTGGTGCTGCGCGAGAGCTTCGCCGGCGGCCACTGGATGTGGGCCGGCGCGGCGCTGGCGACCGGCGTGCTGACGCTCTACTCGATGAGCAAGATCTGGCTCGAGGCGTTCTGGAAGCCCCATCCGGCCGCGCCGGCGCTGCGGCCGCTGCCCGCCGCGGCGCTGCTGGCGGTGACCGCGCTGGCCGCGCTGACGGTGTGGATCGGCCTTTGCCCGCAGACCCTGCTCGGCCTGGCCGAGCAGGCTGCGGCCGGACTGGCGGCGGAGGCGGCGCGATGATGCGGCTCATGCGGTGGCCGGCGGCGCTGACGGTCCTGCTGGCATCGTTCGTCTGGCAGCTGTTGCTGTCGGGGATGGCGACGCTGCGCATCATCCTGTCGCCGCGGCTGGCGGCGCGGCCGGCGCTGCTGCGCTACGAGTTCGCGCCGATGAGCGAGGCGGGCGCGGCGCTGCTGGCCTGCCTGGTGACGCTGACGCCGGGGACCACCGTCGTCGACATCGACATGGCCTCGCGCAGCCTGCTGCTGCACGTGCTCGACGGCGCCGACGGCGCGGCCACCGCCGACGCCATCCGCCGCCATTTCGAGCGTCACGTGAGGGTTTTGTGCGGGAGGCCGGCATGAACGGCGTGCTGATCGGCCTGCTGGCGCTGGCGATGCTGCTGGGGGCGATCCGGCTGGTCCGCGGGCCGACCGACGCCGACCGCATCGTCGCCTTCGACCTGTTGTCGGCGTGCGCCATTGCGGCCTGCGTGCTGGCTGCGGCGCTGAGCGGGCGGGTGCTGTACCTCGACGTGGCGCTGGGCGTCGCGCTGGTGGCGTTCGTCGGCACGCTGGCGTGGGCGCGGGCGGTGGAGAAACGGGGAGCGCGGCGTGCTTGAGGGACTCGCTGTGGGGCTGATGCTGCTCGGCGTCGTGCTGCTGGTGGTCGCCGCGGTCGGGGTGCTGCGTCTGCCCGACGCGCTGTCGCGCCAGCACGCGGCGACCAAGGCCGCCACGCTGGCGCTGGCGGTGCTGCTGGCCGGCGTGGCGCTGCGCGGTGGCAGCCTGGAATGGATGTTGCGTGCGCTGGCGGTGTTCGCCGTACTGCTGGTCACGCTGCCGGTCGCCTCGCACCTGCTGGCGCGGGCGGCGCTGAAGGAAGGGGCCGGGCGGACGCCTCAGGCCGGCGGCAGGAAAGCCGGGCGGCCGGGGGAGTAGCCGGCCTCGATCTCCTCGAGGACGACCCGCCAGATGGGTCTGACGAAGAAGCGCAGCCCCTTGACGACGCTGTCGACGCTCATCATCGACGGCACGCGGATGCCCCGGTGCTCGACCGGGCCGCCGATCTGGGTGATCTTCACGCCGAGTTTCGAAAAGTGGTCGGCGAGGCGCGGTTCGGTGAGCATGAACAGGGTTTCGATGCCTTCCCGCCGGGCCAGCGCGACGACGGCCAGGTACAGGCCGATCGGGATGTACGGGAAGCGGGGCTGTTCCTTGGTGCCGAAATCGTCGTCGCTGAGCGCCAGCGCGGTTTTGGTTTCGCCCTTGCGGCGGCGGTAGTGGGCGCGCACCGCGAGGCGCGACACTTCGGCGATGGTGCCGCGGGGCTCTTTGGCCGGGTCGATGATCGAGCGGTCGAGGGTCGCGCGGCAGGTGTGCTCGAAGGGCAGCGGGTGGGCCGGGTCTTCGGGGCGCGCCAGCACGAGGCGGTTGCAGCCCACCAGGGTGCGCGGCTCGGTCGAGCTGCGCATCAGGCAGTGCAGGCTGTGACGGTCGTTGTCGTCGGTTTCGAGCCGGTCGGGGCGGACCGGCTCGAAACCGAGTTCTTCGCAGTAAACCTCGTGGCGGATGCCGTAGACGTCGTTGCGCAGCGGGGTGTCGAAGGCGGCGACGACCTCGAAGTATTTCCGGAAGCCTTCGCCCAGACTGAATCGATCAAGTAACGACATGGCAGCACGGCCTCTGTTCAAATGTTCTGACGTAAGGCGTCAACGACCGGAATCCGCGAGACCTTGAATGCCGGAAACAGCGAGGCCAGCACGGTGGCGAAGAAACCGACCAGGAAGGCGCCGGCCACGGTTGCCGGCACGACGCGGATGAAGGCGGTGTAGCCGACGTTGGCGTTGGGCGGCGGCGGCATCGGGATGCCGATCCGCGAAATGATCAGCGCCAGCGCGATGCCGAGCAGGGTGCCGATCACCGCCCCGACGAAGCCGATGATCGCCGACTCGATGACGATCAGCCGGATGATGTCGCGGCGCCGGTTGCCCATCGCCTGCATCGTGCCGAATTCGCCCTGGCGCTCGAAGACGCTCATGTTGACGCTGTTGATCACCGACAGCAGCACCATCAGCAGGATGATGAACTGCAGCACGCCGAACTGGGCGTCGTAGAGTTGCACCGATTTGTCGTAGAAGTCGGAGAGGGTGCGCCAGCTGCGCAGGTCGAAGGGGCCATCCTTGAAGTCGGCCTCGAGGGCGGCGAGCATGCGCTCGGTGTCGTCGGTGTGGTGCAGCGCCACGACGATCTGGTTGACGCCACGGGTTTGCAGCAGTTCGTGGGTGGCGGCCAGCGGGATGCGCACCGCGTGGGCGTCGAATTCCTTCGAGAAGCTCTGGAAGATGCCGACGACGCGGAAATCGAGGGTGTTCATCGCGCCCTCGGCGGCGCTGAGGACCAGCGTCAGCGAGTCGCCGGGCTTGACGTTGAGGGACTGGGCGACGCCCTGGCCGATCAGGATGCCGTCCACGTCCTTGTCGTGCAGCTGCTTGCCGGCGACGATCTTCAGGAAGCTGCCGAGCTTGGCTTCCTTGTCGGGCTCGACGCCTTCGCCGACGATCGGCAGGTCGCGGCGGCCGTTGTTCACCAGGCCGGAAAAATAGACCCGCCCCATCACCGCGTCCACCTCGGGGTGGCCGGCGATGCGGCGGGCGATGTCGTCCGGCTTGTCGATCAGGAAGCGGTCGGGGTAGCGGGTGCCCTTGTCGAGAAAATCCTTCTTGAACAGCTGCAGGTGCCCGGTCTGGGAATGGATGATGGTTTCGCCGAGCTGGATGAAGATGTCCTGCACGAAGCCGCCGGCGAGCACCAGGCTGACCACGCCGAAGATGATCGCGGCAAGGGTCATCCCGGTGCGGATCTTCTGGCGGAGGATGTTGCGGACGGCGAGTTTGATCGACATGACGGCCTGCGGACGACGGGGTGGAGGTGGCGGGGGACAGGGCCGGAAGCGCGGGCTTGCGCAGCGCCGGCGCGGCACGCGGCGGAGCGACCCGGCTGCGTGGGAAGCCCGCCGAACTGTCGTATCATACTGCTTCCCTGCCCGACGGATACACGTGCATGTCTGACGCCAGCGCATTCAGTTATGACGAAGCCTTCTCCCGCAACATCGGCTGGGTGACCCAGGCCGAGCAGGCCGCGCTGCGCGGCAAGCGGGTGGCGATCGCCGGCATGGGCGGTGTCGGCGGCGTGCACCTGCTGACGCTGGTGCGCCTCGGCATCGGCGCCTTCAACATCGCCGACATGGACACCTTCGACATCGTCAACTTCAACCGCCAGGCCGGCGCCTCGATGTCCTCGGTGGGCCGGCCGAAGGCCGAGGTGATGGCCGCAATGGCGCGCGACATCAACCCCGAACTCGACATCCGCATCTTCGGTCAGGGTGTGAACGCCGGCAACCTCGACGACTTTCTCGGCGGCGTCGATCTTTACGTCGACGGCCTCGACTTCTTCGCTTTCCGCGCCCGCCGCGACACCTTCAACGCCTGCCACCGGCTTGGCGTGCCGGCCGTCACCGCGGCGCCGCTGGGCATGGGCACGGCGGTGCTGTCCTTCCTGCCCGGCCGGATGTCGTTCGAGGAATACTTCCGCCTCGACGGCTGCGACGACGACGAGATGGCGGTGCGCTTCCTGCTTGGCCTGTCGCCGGCGATGCTGCAGCGCGGCTACCTGGCCGATCCGTCGCGGGTCGACTTCAACGCCAAGCGCGGCCCCAGCACCATCGCCGCCTGCCAGCTGTGCGCCGGGGTGACGGCCACCGAATCGCTGAAGATCCTGCTCGGCCGCGGCAAGGTGCTGTGCGCGCCGTGGGGCTTCCACTTCGATGCCTACCGCAACCGCTACGTCAAAACCTGGCGGCCCGGCGGCAACCGCAACCCGATCCAGCAGATCGGCCTGTTCATCGCCCGCCGCCAGCTGCGCGCGATGCGCCGCGGCGAATTCGCCAAGACGGCCTGAGTTTCCGTTTCCGAGGAGTCTGACCGATGGCCAGCCGCGACACCCTGCTGAAGATCCTCGACCTGGCGCGCTGGGCGCCGAGCGGCGACAACACCCAGCCGTGGCGCTTCGAGATCGTCGCCGACGACCACCTCGCGATCCACGGCCACGACACCCGCGAGTGGTGCCTCTACGACTTCAACGGCCACGCCAGCCACATGGCCCACGGCGCGCTGCTCGAAACCCTGCGCATCGCCGCCACCGGCGAGGGGCTCGCCGCCACCTGGGCTCTGCGGGCCGGCGCCGGCGACAAGGCGCCGGTGTTCGACGTGCGTCTCGCTGCGCAGCCGGGCCTCGCCGCCGACCCGCTGCTGCCCTTCATCGAAAGCCGCGTCGTGCAGCGCCGCCCGATGCGCACCACACCGCTCAGCGCTGCACAGCGCGCGGCCCTCGCCGCCGCGCCGGGGCCGGGCTACGCGGTGCGCTTCTTCGAGTCGGGCGCCGAGCGCCGCCGGGTTGCCGGCCTGCTGTGGCGCAACGCCTACCTGCGCCTGACCTGCCCGGAAGCCTACCCGGTGCACAAGGAAATCATCGAGTGGCGCACCCGCTTCAGCAAGGACCGCATTCCCGAGCAGGCGGTCGGCGTCGACGGCGCCACCGCGCGGCTGATGGAATGGGTGATGGCCAGCTGGGGGCGGGTGCAGTTCTTCAACAAGTATCTCGGCGGCACCATCGCGCCGCGCGTCCAGCTCGACTACATTCCGGCGCTGGCCTGCGCCGCGCACGTGCTGATCGTTCCCGACCGGCCGGCGCAGGGCGTCGAGGCGCATGTCCGCGGCGGCATCGCGATGCAGCGCCTGTGGCTCACCGCCGCGGCGGTCGGCCTGCACCTGCAGCCCGAGATGACGCCGCTGATCTTCCGCTGGTATGCCCGCGCCGGCCAAACCTTCTCGGCGGTGCCGGCGATTGCCGCCGGCGCGCTGGCGCTGGCCGGCGAGTTCGAGCGCATCGGCGGCTTCGGCCCCGACCAGGGTCTGACCTTCTTCTGCCGCGTCGGTGTTTCCGACGCGCCGCGCTCCCGTTCGCTGCGCAAGAGCGTCGAGGAGCTGATGCTGCCGGGCCGATGAGCCACGCCCACGCCGGCGGCCACGACCACCATCACGACCACGCCGGCCACGGTCACGGCCACCGCCATCCTCATGGTCCGGCGTCCTACGACCGGGCCTTCGCGATCGGCATCGCCCTCAACATCGGTTTCGTCGTCGTCGAAGCCGGCTTCGGCTGGCTGGCGGGTTCGCTGGCGCTGCTCGCCGACGCCGGTCACAACCTGTCCGACGTCGCCGGCCTGATCCTCGCCTGGGGCGCCGCCGCCGCCGGCCGCCTGCCGCCGACCCACCGGCGCACCTACGGCTGGGCGCGGGCCTCGATCCTCGCCGCGCTGGCCAACGGCATGCTGCTGCTGTTCGCGATGGGGGCGCTGGCGCTCGAAGCCTTCCAGCGCCTGCAGTCGCCCGAGCCGGTCGGCGGGTGGACGGTGATCGCCGTGGCGGCCTGCGGGGTGGTCGTCAACGGCCTCACCGCCGCGCTGTTCATGTCCGGCCGCAAGGCCGACCTCAACATCCGCGGGGCCTTCCTGCACATGGCCGGCGATGCGCTGGTGTCGCTCGGGGTGGTCGCCGCCGGCGCGCTGTACCTGCGCTTCGGCTGGGGCTGGCTCGATCCGGCGGTCAGTCTGGCCATCGCGGCGATCATCGTCGCCGGCGCCTGGGGCCTGTTCCGCCAGTCGCTGCACCTGGCCTTCGACGGCGTGCCCGACGGCATCGATCTGGCCGAAGTCCACGCCTGGCTCGCCAGCCAGCCAGGGGTCAGCAATGTGCATGACCTTCACGTGTGGGCGCTCGGCACCGCCGAAACCGCGCTGTCGGTGCATCTGGTGATGCCCGGCGGCCATCCGGGCGACGCTTTCCTGGTCGCGGTGGCGAGCGGGCTGGAACGGCATTTCCACATCCACCATCCGACCATCCAGATCGAGCTCGACGGAATGGACGACGGCTGCGCCGGGCCGGCGGGCCTCGGCTGAGGGCGGATCGTCAGCGTCTGAGGCGTGCCAGAAAGCGGTCGAGGGCGCCGCCGAAGGCTTGCCGGTCGGCCTGGCTGAAGGCGGCCGGCCCGCCGGTCTGCACGCCGCTCGAACGCAGTTCTTCGAGGAAGTTGCGCATCGACAGGCGTTCGGCGATGTTGGCGGCGGTGTACATCTCGCCGCGCGGGTTGAGCGCGTGGGCCTGGCGTTCGAGCACCGCGGCGGCGAGCGGAACGTCGGCGGTGATCACCAGATCGCCGGCGGTGAGCTGGTCGACGATGTGGGCGTCGGCGACGTCGAATCCCGACGCTACCTGGATGGCGCGGATGAAGCGCGACGGCGGCGTGCGCAGCAGGCGGTTGGCGACCAGGATGGTCGGAATCTCCAGCCGTTCGGCGGCGCGGAAGACGATTTCCTTGACGACCGCCGGGCAGGCGTCGGCGTCGATCCAGATTTGCATGGCGGACGGCGGGAAGTGGGCGGGGGCCTCAGTCTAACCCGGCCCGCGGCGCCGGCTGGCGCCGCCGCAGTCGAGCGCCGGTGTGCCGGAATTCCTCGAACCGGCGCCGGCGAAGATCGACACTGGGCATGGCAACGGCGGCGTGCGCCGCCGGCTGCCTGTCGCGCGCTTCGTCCCGCGGGTCTGCCGCGGCAAGAGCGGGCGCGCCGGAGACGCACCATCATGAACGCCCCCTTGTCCCATTGCCGCATCATCAGGCTGCATCTGCCGGCCGTCGATGGCCGGAGCTACGATTTCGAACTGATCGAGACCGCCGGCATGACCGTGCTGCGCGCGCTGCGTGAAATCCACGGCGCGCTGCCGCCGCTGCTGCAGCGCGCCTTCCACTGCCACGCCGGCGCCTGCAACACCTGCAGCGTGCTCATCGACGGGCGTCCCGGCGTGGCGTGCACCACCTTCACCCGCGACCTGGGCCGCGACATCGGCCTCGCGCCGGCACCGCGCGCCGAGGGCTGGGCGGGCCTGCGCAACGCGGTTCGCGGCGGGCACTGAGCGGCGCGGGCGGCGGTTTGGCGCAGCCGGCAGGGCGCTTGCGTGATCCGGACGGGCCGCGCCGGGTGATGGGGCTGCGTTGTGTCGTTACGAGCATCCGTCAGCTTGCTGCGGCGGATCGATATACCGATACGACGCACCGGAATCATCATCGGTGGCGCCGCTATCGTCTTGCGGCGCGTCGTAACCTTCATACGGTGAGTCGTAATCGTATTGCGTCGCATCGAAACGGTAATCCGATGCGCCGGTATCTTGATACGCACGTCCGTAATCACGATACGACGAAGCGTAACCGTCTTGCGAGGCGCCGGAACGAGCTTGTCGCCAGCGCTCAGGAATGTCCGGTCGCCGCGCAGGGCGTGCCGGCGGGCGCGGTGGCGACGGTCTGGCGGTAGAAGTCGGCGAGGCGGGCGGCGAGGGCGTTGTCGGACCAGCGTTCGGCGCCGCTGCGCGCCCGGAGGGCGAGTGCGGCGCAGGCGGCGGGGTCGGCGAGGAGCCGCCCGACGATGTCGCCGAAGGCGGCCGGGTCGTCGGGCGCGGCGATGCAGCCGGGGGCGTCGGCGAGGATGTCGGCGGTGCCCATCGCCGACAGTGCGACCACCGGCAGGCCGGCGGCGAGGGCTTCGATCAGCACCAGGCCCTGGGTTTCGGTGCGCGAGGCGAAGGTGAACAGCGTGGCGGCCGCGTAACAGTCGGGCAGCTCGCGTTGGCGGTCGAGATAGCCGAGGAAGCGCACCGCGTCGGCGAGGCCGAGGCGTGCCGCGTGGCGCCGCAATGCGTCCATTGCCGGGCCTTCGCCGGTGATCAGCAGCAGGATGTCGGGGCGGTGGCGGCGGGCATCGACGAGGGCGTCGAGCAGGAAGCCGATGTTCTTCTCGTGCGCCACGCGGCCGACGAAAAGGGCCAGCGGCTGGTCCGCCGCGATGCCGTGGCGGGCCCGGAAGGCGGCGCCGTCGCCGCCGCCGAAGCGGGCCAGCGGAATGCCGGTGGGCACGATCTCCAGCGGCGTGGCGACGCCGTAGCCGGCCAGCCGCGCGGCCATCGCCGACGAAGGTACGACCACCGCGTCGACCGCGTTGCACTGGCGGCGCGAGAAACGCCGCGCCAGCGCGCGCAGCCAGCCGGCCGGCAGCAGCGGCACGTAGTGGTGGAGGTATTCCTCGAACAGGGTGTGATAGCTGACGAGCACCGGCAGGCCGCGGCGGCGCGCGGCGGCGAGGCCGGCGTAGTGGGCGACGAAGGGGGTCTGGACGTGGATCAGGTCGCAGCCGGCGGCAGCCTCGTCGACCGCGCGGTGCATGCCGCGCCACGACACGAGGCGGTCTTCCGGGTCGTTGGGCAGGCGCCGGCCGGCAACGCGGACGATGCCGGCCTCGTCGGCCTCGTTGCCGTAGCGCGGCACCACCAGACGCACGTCGACACCATGGCCGGCCAGCGCGCGGCGGAAGGTTTCGATCGACGTCGACACGCCGTTGATGCGCGGGAAATACACATCGGAAACCATCAGGACGCGGATCATCGGCGGGCTTTCAGGATGGCGCCGGCCGCCGTCGCTGCGGACTCGGCAGGGGCGGGGGCCGGCAGCGCGGCCGGCAGGCGGGCGCCCCAGCTGCGCAGTTCGAGGCGGCCGTCGAAGTGTTCGACGATGGCGGTGCAGGAATCGACCCAGTCGCCGCAATTCACGTAGAGCAGGCCGTCGATGTCCTTGATCGCGGCCCAGTGGATGTGGCCGCAGACGACGCCGTCGAGGCCGCGCTCGCGGGCGTGGCGGATCGCCGAATCCTCGAAGTCGAAGATGAAGTTGAGGGCCGTCTTGACCTTGCGCTTGGCGTAGCCGGCCAGCGACCAGTAGCCCGAGCGGCCGAGCTTGCGGCGCACCCACGACAGCCACAGGTTGAGGCGTACCAGCTGGGTGTAGGCGACGTCGCCGAGCACCGCGACCCAGCGGTGGTGACGGGTCACCTGGTCGAAGATGTCGCCGTGGATCAGCAGTAGCCGGCGGCCGTCGGCGGTTTCGTGGATCGCCTCGTCCTGCACCTCGATGCCGCCGAAGGAATGGCCGACGTAGTCGCGCAGCACCTCGTCGTGGTTGCCGGGGATGAACACGATGCGCTCGCCGTGACGGGCCCGGCGCAGCAGCTTCTGGATCACCGTGTTGTGCGACGGCGGCCAGCAGATGCCGCGGTGCATGGCCCAGAAGTCGATGATGTCGCCGATCAGATAGGTCTGCTCGGCGGGATGGTCGCGCAGGAATTCGAGCAGGTGCCCGGCCTGGCAGGCCCGGGTGCCGAGGTGGATGTCGGAGAGGAACAGGGTGCGGACGCGCTGCATGTCGCCATGCTGGCGGCCGAAGATGAAGCCGCCGTGATGGCTGTGTTGCGGTTTGATGGAACGGCGGGCGGCGGCGGACGGCGCCAAATCGCGCGCAATTCGCCCTGACTGTCCGAAGATCGCGCAGATCGCCGGGCATGCCCGTTTTGCCGGCGTGGCGATTCGCTACCATGCACAGCGTTGAGCCGTTCCCGAAGCACACTTTTCCGGCGCCCCGCCGCCCCCAAAACAAAGGAGACAACATGAAAACCGATCAATCCAGCCGTGGCGCCCAGTCCGTCCGGCGCGCCGTTGCCGCGATGGTGTCGCTGGGCCTGCTGGCCGCGGTGTCGCTGCCGGCGTCGGCGGCCGACGCGCAGAACCGCAACTTCAAGGTGTCGATCGCGGTGAACGCCGGCACCGCCCACTACGACGGCGGCGTGAAGTTCTGCGAGCTGCTCGAGAAGAAGAGCGGCGGCAAGATGAAGGCCAAGATGTACGGCGGCAGCGCGCTGGGCAAGGACACCGCGGTGGTGTCGTCGATGCAGGGCGGGGTGATCGAGATGGGCATCATGAACGCCAACCTGCTGACCGGGCTGGTGAAGGATTTCGGCGTGCTCGACTTCCCGTTCGCCTTCGCCAACGAGAAGATCGCCTACAAGGTGCTGGACGGCGAATGGGGCACCAAGCTGGCCGCCAAGCTGCAGGAGAAGGGCCTCGTCGGCCTGGGGTGGTGGGAGATGGGCTACCTCAACTACCACACCGGCAAGAAGCCGATCCAGAAGGTCGAGGACATCGCCGGCCAGAAGATTCGCGTGACCGAAACGCCGCTGCAGATCGACTTCCAGACCGCGCTGGGCGCCAATCCGGTGCCGCTGCCCTTCGTCGAGGTGTACACCGCGCTCGAGCAGCACACCGTCGATGGCGGCAACCAGACCTTCATCAACCTGCAGCAGAGCAAGTTCTATGAAGTGCAGAAGTACGTGACGGTGACCAACCACATGTACAACCCGCAGATCCTGCTGATGAGCAAGAAGGTCTACGACAAGCTCTCCGCCGACGAGAAGGCGATCCTCAACGAGGCGGCGCTCGAGGCCCGCGATTACCAGCGCCAGCTGTCGCAGAAATACGGTGCCGAGGCGCTGGCTTTCCTGAAGACCAAGATGACGGTCAACGTGATGCCGCCCGAAGAAATCGCCAAGATGAAGGACAAGACCCGGCCGCTGATCGACAAGTACGCCAAGCAGTACGGCGAGCAGACCGCCAAGGAAATGTTCGCCGAGATCGACAAGGCCGCGAAGGCCAAGTAAGCGGGCGCGGCCCCGCAGCAGCAACGAAGCCGGCCGCTGGGCCGGCTTCTGCTTTGTGGCGTGCCGGCCTCAGGGCGTTTGCGCGGCCCACAGATGGGCGGCGGCGAGGGCCCGCCACGGGGCGAAGCGGGCCAGCCAGGTTTGCGCTTCGTTGGCGCCGATTTTGTCGGCGCGACCGAGCAGGGCCTGCAGCTGGTGGCGCACCGCGGCGTCGCCGTGCAGCGAGCCGTCCATCGACGCGAAGCCGCGCAGCAGCGTGTAGTTGATCGTCCACGGCCCGATGCCGCGCAGCGTGGCGAGGCGGGCGCGGATTTCATCGGCCGGCGCGGTGAGCCAGTCGTCCAGCGGCAGGTGGCCGTCGACGACGAGGCGGGCGACGTTGAGCAGGGTCTGCGCCTTGGTGGTCGACAAGCCGGCGCCGCGCAGCGCCGTTTCGTCGAGGCGGGCCACGTCGGCGGCGTCCGGATAGCAGGCGAGGCCGCCGCCGTGACGCCGGCCGGCGGTGTCGATGAGG
>SSSX01000051.1 GCA_015657735.1 Zoogloeaceae bacterium | reverse complement strand
CGTCAGCGCCGGCACCACGTGGCGCGCGAAGCCGACCGGCGCGGCGACCCGCAGCTGCCCGGTCGGCGCGTCGCGGGCCAGCGTCAGCTGGCGGTCGGCGGCGTCGGCGGCGCCGACCATCGCCTGACAGTGGCGGGCGAAGAGCTGGCCGGCGTCGGTGACGCGCAGCTTGCGCGTGGTGCGGTGGATCAGCGTCACGCCGTAATGCGCTTCGAGGGCGCGCAGGTGCTGGCTGACCGCCGACGTCGTCATGCCGAGACGCCGGCCGGCGCCGCCGAGGGAGCCCGCGTCGACCACCGCGGCGAATACCGCCAGACGCTTGAAATCGATCATCGTGAAGTTGTGCTAAAGAGTGTTGTCGGATTCTCGCGACTTACGCCGGTTTTGTGAAGCCTTTAACCTTGGCTCCATCACATCACACAACTGGAGATCGACATGAAAATCGCCCTGATCGGTGGCACCGGCTTCGTGGGTTCGGCGCTGCTCGACGAACTGCTGTCGCGCGGCCACCGGGTGAGCGCGCTGGCGCGTCACCCGCAGAAGTACGCGGCCCGTCCGGGCCTCGCGGTGGTGAGCGCCGATGTCCTCGACGCCGCCCAGGTGGCGCGGGCGGTGGCCGGCCACGACGCGGTGATCAGCGCCTACAACCCGGGCTGGGGCGAGGCGGATATCCACGACCTGTTCCTGCGCGGCAGCGACGCCATCGTCGCCGGCGTCAAGGCGGCGGGCGTCCGGCGCCTGCTGGTGGTCGGCGGGGCCGGCAGCCTGTTCGTCGCGCCGGGCGTGCAGCTGGTCGATACGCCGGACTTTCCGGCCGAGTGGAAGCAGGGGGCGCTGGCAGCCCGCGAGGCGCTCGAGCGCATCCGCGGCGAAACGGAACTCGACTGGACCTTCGTGTCGCCGCCGGCCTTCCTGGTGCCCGGCCCGCGCACCGGCCGCTTCCGCAGCGGCGCCGACGCGCTGCTGTTCGACGGCGACACGCCGGCCTCGATCTCGGTGAGCGACCTGGCGGTGGCCATCGTCGACGAGGCCGAGCGCGGCCTCAAGCTGCGCCAGCGCTTCACGGTCGGCTACTGACGCACCGCGCCGCCCGGCGGTGGCCGACGGCGGCGGCTTAGCCGGGGGTGAAGCCGACTTCGGCCTGCATGGTCAGGCGGCCGGCGCAGTCGGTCCACAGTTCGGCGCGGCCCGGGCCGGCGAGGCGACCGCAGACGTCGAAGTCGTGGGTGTCGTAGAGCGGGCCGACGGCGCGGAAGGCGAAGCTGTGCACCGCCTTGCCGGGATGCGCGGCGCGGAAGGCGTCGAGGAGCAGCGTGGCGGTGAGCGGGCCGTGCACGATCAGGCCGGGGTAGCCTTCCGCGCCGGTGACGTAGGGGTGGTCGTAGTGGATGCGGTGGCCGTTGAAGGTCAGCGCCGAGTAGCGGAACAGCAGCACCGGATCGGGGTGGATGGTCTGGCGGAATTCCGCGGCGGCGGCGACCGCCTCGCCGGCCGGCGGACCGCCGCGGGGTGCCGGCTGGCGGTAGACGATGTCGTGGTCTTCCTCGAGCGCCACGCCGTGCGGGCCGGAAATGACGTGCCGGACGGTCACGAAGACCAGCGGTCCGCTGCGCCCGTCCTTGCGTTCGCAGCGCACGATGCGCGACACCCGGGTGGCCTCGTCGCCGATCCGCAGCGGCTGGTGGAAGCGGAAGCGTCCGCCGGCCCACATGCGGTTGGGCAGCGCCACCGGCGGCAGGAAGCCGCCGCGCCGCGGGTGGCCGTCGGGGCCCAGCTCGGAGCGGCGCGCGCTGGGGGTGAAGTACACCCAGTGCCACAGCGGCGGTAGCGCGCCGGTGGCGAAAACCCCGGCGGCGTCGTAATCCAGGGTTGCCGCCAGGGCGTGGGCGGTGCGGGCGTCGATCAGGTCGCGGCGGGTTTCCTCGCGGCCGATCCAGGCGGAAAGATCGTCACTGCCGGTGGGCGCTTCGGTCATGTTCGTCTCCGGGGTCGACCGCCTGGCTGGCGGTGCGGTGGCGCCATGATGGACGCGAGGCCGCGGCGGGGCAATTCGCGATTTCGGCAGGCTGGCCGACACCATCGTGGCCCACCCGGGCCACACCGGCAAACGCGGCTGAACGCGCCGAGTCCGCTAGAATCCCCGGCTGGCGCATCGGCCGGGGGGCCGGGCGCGGTGATCGGGTCGCCATGGACATTTCGGGAATCCACCAGACGCTGCAGCGCGACGCGGTCGCCGTGGTGTTCGTCAACGTGTTGCTGCAACAGGTCGGGCTGCCGGTGCCGGCGGTGCCGACGCTGCTGCTCGCCGGCAGCCTGGCGGCGAGCTCCGGACAGCTCGGCAAGCTGCTGGCGGCGGCGATCCTCGCCTCGGTGCTGGCCGATGCGCTGTGGTACGCGGCCGGCCGGCGCTTCGGCTACCGGGTGCTGGCGGGGCTGTGCCGGCTGTCGATCAACCCGTCGTCGTGCGTCAGCCAGACCGAGGCGCGTTTCATCCGCTGGGGCGTCTCGTCGCTGGTGGTCGCCAAGTTCGTGCCGGGCTTCTCGACGGTGGCGCCGCCGATTGCCGGTGCGCTGCGCATGACCCTGCCGGGCTTCGTGGCGGCCGCGGCGGCCGGCGCCGCTCTGTGGGCCGGGCTGGCGCTGGGCGCCGGCTGGTTCCTGAAGGGAACGGTGCAGGCGGTCATCGCCGCGCTGGATGCCCATGCCGGCCGCGCGCTGGTGGCGCTGCTCGCGGCGGCGGCGCTGTGGCTGGGCTGGAAACTGTGGCAGAAATACCGTTTCCGGAAGTTCTGCGCGGTGCCGCACATCACGCCCGACGAACTGCTCTCCGCATTGAACGGCGGGGTGCAGCCGCTGCTGCTCGACCTGCGCGGGGCGACGATGGTGGCGGAAACCGGGCCGATCCCCGGCGCCATCGTGGCCGAGCACGACCGCCTGCGCGAAGCGGTCGGCGACTGGCCGAAGGACCGGCCGATCGTGACCCTGTGCGCCTGCCCGGAGGATGCCGGCGCCGTGCAGGCGGCGCGCAGCCTGCTTGGCGAGGGCTATCTTTCGGTGCGGCCCCTGGCCGGCGGCTACGATGCGTGGCTGGCCGCGACGCGGCGCGACAGCGCGCCGCCTCAGTAAGCGGCCCACGGCAGCGGCGGCGCGACCAGGCGCCGGCTGCCGCTGTCGCCGGCCACCGCGCCGAAGCGCGCGTCGCCGGCTTCCCACTCCTGCTGGGCGCGGGCGATGGCCGCCTTGCTGTGGCCGACGAAGTTCCACCACATCAGGACCGGTTCGCCGAAGGGCGCGCCGCCGAGCAGCAGGACGCGGCTGCCGGCGTCGAGCGCGAGCGGCAGCCGGTCGGCGCCGGCGCCGATGAAGGCGAATTCGTCGGTGGCGAAGCGTTCGCCGGCGATGCGCATGCCGCCTTCGAGGGCCAGCAGGCCGTACTCGAAACCCGGCTCCAGCGGCAGCGCGAGGGTCGCCGGGGCGGCGGCCAGGATGTCGAGGCCGACCAGCGGCGTATGCACCTGCGCCGGTGCCGCATGGCCGCCGAAGTGCCCGGCGAGCAGCGTGAAGGCGCAGCCGTCGGCGCTCCAGCGGGGCAGCTCGGGGTAGTGCTCGAAGGCCGGCGCGCAGTCGGCGAGGGTGGCCGGCAGCGCGATCCACAGCTGGGCGGCATGCAGGCGGTGCGCGGTGGGCAGCGAATCCTCGGTATGCACGATGCCGTGCCCGGCGGTCATCAGGTTGACCTGGCCGGGGCGGATCACCTGTTCGTTGCCCAGGCTGTCGCGGTGCAGCACTTCACCCTCGATCAGCCACGTGAAGGTCTGCAGGCAGGTGTGCGGGTGGGCGCCGACGTGCATGCCGCCACCGGGAGCGAAGTCGATGGGGCCGGCGTGGTCGAGAAAGCACCAGGCGCCGACCATGCGGCGCTGGCGGGTGGGCAGCGCGCGGCGGACGATCATGCCGTCGCCGAGGTCGGCGCTGCGCGGGGCGATGCGTTCGACGGGGTTCATGGCGGCTCCGTGGCGCTCAGGCCAGCGCGGTGTGGATGCGCAGCTCGCCGGTCAGCAGCTTGTGCATTGGGCAGGCGTTGGCGACCTTGAGCAGCTGGGCGCGCTGCTCGTCGGACAGCCCGCCTTCGAGGACGATGCGGCGCAGGATGTCGTTGCCGGCCTCGGGCTTGCCTTCGGGGTTGAGCTGCAGTTCGACGCGCACGCCGGTCAGCGGAATCTGCTTGCGCGCGGCGACCATCCGGACGGTGATCGCGGTGCACGCGCCGAGTCCGCTGAGGATCAGGCGGTCGGGCGCCGGGGCGGCATTGCCGCCGCCCACTTCGAGCGGCTCGTCGGCCTGCCAGCGGTTGCCGAGATCGTCGCTGAAGCTGACGAGGTAGGGGGTGTCGAGCAGGACGGCGGTGACGCTGGGTGTTCCGGACATGGGGGTTCCCTTTCTTGTGATTGTCGGCCCGCGGCGGGCGTAAGGTTCCGACCGGCGGAAGCGGGCGGAGTTCGGCGTGATCGGGATCAATCGTCGCCGATCAGCGCCCGTGTCTGCCAGTTGTAGCGGATGGTCAGGGTGCGCACGATGAAGAACAGGGCGATGGTGGCCCAGGCGGCGGCGGTGGGGGCGAGGTGCAGGGCGAGGGTCAGGAGCAGGAAGGCGCAGCAGGCGAGGAGGACCACCAGCGCATAGAACTGGCCGGGCTGCAGGATGTAGGGAATCTCGCGGACGATGAGGTCGCGCAGCACGCCGCCGCCGACGCCGCACACGGCGCCGACGAGGATCACGCCGGGCAGCGGGATGCCGGCGCCGAGGGCGAGCTGCAGGCCGACCACCGCGAAGGCCGGGGTGCCGATGGCGTCGATGGTGCCGATGAGCTGGTCGACGACCGGCCGGTTGGCGATGTTGTGGCGGAACAGCGAGATCAGCACCGCGGCGGCGAGGATCAGCGGCAGGTAGACGATGTCGGTGAGCACCGGCGGCTGGCGCTGCAGGAAGAGGCCGTCGCGCAGGATGCTGCCGCCCATCGAGGTGAGCAGCGCGACGACGAACACGCCGACGATGTCGAAGCGCTTGCGCATCGCGACGATGGCGCCGGACAGCGCCCAGCTGAAGGTGGCGAGATAGTCGAAATAGGCCGGAAGGTGGAAGGCGGCGGAGGACACGGTGGCGGGGCCGGGAAGTCAGGAAGTCAGGGGCGCCGGCGGCGCGCAGCGGCTCTGCGCCGGCACCGGGTGGCTGGCGAAGTTGAGGCGGTTGCCGCCCACGTCCTTGGCGCGGTACATCGCGTCGTCGGCACTCTTCATCAGCGCGGTGTCGTCGAGGCCGTGGTCGGGATAGATGCCGATGCCGACCGAGGCGGAGATGTGCAGTTCGTGCCCGTCGAGCCCGAAGGGCTGGACGAGGGTGGCGCGGATGCGCTCGGCGACGAGTTCGGCGTCGGCGGGGCTGTCGATATGGGGCAGCAGCACGACGAATTCGTCGCCGCCCAGGCGCGCCAGGGTGTCGGATTCGCGCAGGCATTCGCGCATGCGGGCGGAGGCGGCGACGAGCAGGCGGTCGCCGACGGCGTGGCCGAAGAGGTCGTTGATGGTCTTGAAGCGGTCGAGGTCGACGAACATCAGGCCGGCCAGCTGGCGGTCGCGGCGGGCGCGGGCGAGCGCGGCCTGCAGGCGGTCGGAGAACAGCGCGCGGTTGGGGAGCTGGGTCAGCGGGTCGTGCTGGGCCATGTGGCGCATGCGTTCCTCGCTGGCGCGCAGCTCGCAGGTCATGACCTGGGCGCGGGCGTGGGCGCGGCTGCGGCCGGTGGTGAGCTGCCAGGTGAACAGCGCCAGCAACAGGCTGCCGAGGCCGCCGCCGATGGCGATGATGCGCGCCGAGCGGCGGCTGTGGTGCTGGTCGAAGGCCGGCGTGGTGCGGATGCGCAGCGCCCAGGTGTGCTGCGGGAAGCTGATGTACTCGGTGGTCGCGAAGCGCGGCGGGGCGGCGTCGGTGGCGTCCGGATCGGAGTCGAACATCAGGCTGTCGGAGTCGGTGCGGGTGCCGTCGTAGATGCGCAGCGCGACGCCGGGGGCGATCTCGCCGTAGAGGCTGGCCATCAGGTCGTGGATGCGGAAGGCGATGTGCACCCAGCCGCGCAGGGCGGCTTGGCGGTTGGCGACGCTGTCGGTCGGTCGGCCGGGCTCGTACACCGCCAGGTAGATCGCGAAGGCCGGGCTGGTGACGGCCTGGTCCATCTTGAGGTGGATTTTCGGGCTGATCGCGACGGTGCCCGAATCGCGTGCCTGCAGCATCGCTTCGCGGCGCGGCGGGCTGGTGAACAGGTCGTGACCGAGGGCCCGGCGGTTGATCGGGCTGTCCGGCGCGATGTAGGTGACCGGGGCGACCGGATCGCGCCCGCCGGGCGGCGGTTCGATGGTGTAGCCGGGGCTGTCGGTGCGGCGCCGGATGGCCACGTGGCTGGCGATCTGGTGACCGGCGAGATAGGGCGTGAAGATCATCGCCTGCAGCCCGGAGAGCTCGGTGCCGGCGATCAGGTCGTCGACGAAGCGGCGGAAGTCGCTGGCGCTCACGTCGTCCGAGGCGTTGAAGAGGCCGCGGGCGGCGCGCAGCATCTGCTCGTAGGTGGCGATGCGCTGCTCGATGCGGCCGGCCGCCTGGCGGACGCTGAAATCGAAATCGGCGCGCCGGCTGGCGTCGAGGGTTTCCCGTTCGTGCTGCCACAGCCAGCCGGTCAGGGCCAGCGAAAACAGCCCGACGGCGGTCGGCAGCAGCAGATTGGTGACGAGCGCGGGGCGTTTCAAAATCGCGTCATCGCCCGGCTCAGCTCGGGCTTGAAGTATTTGTCGAAGATGCGTTCGACGCTGCCGTCGGCACGCAGGCCGTCCACCAGCGCGTGCCAGCGGGCCTGCTCGGCCGGCGGCACGGAGCGCTTCGACATGATCAGGCCATGCGGGACCGGCGGATCGTCGAATTCGAGGATCGTGGTCTGCTCGCGGATGTGGGCGCTCTCGACGGCCGGGTAGTCGAAGGGCTCGATGATCATGCCGTGGATCTGGTTGGCGAGCAGGGTTTCGTAGAGCGGGGCGAGGCCGGAGGCGTAGCTGACCCGCAGGTCGGCGTCGAGGGCGTCGATCATCCGGTTGGCGCTCGGGCTGTAGCGGAAGCTGCGGATCGCGCCGAGGCGCAGCGCGGGGTTGCGCGTGAAGTCGGCGACGCGCTGGACGCCGGCGTCGCGGCGTACCAGCAGGTAGTACTTGTTGGAGAAATACCAGGCAAAGCCGGCGAAGCGCTCGCGCTGCGCGTTGCTGATGCCGGACAGGCTGAAGTCGAGCCCGCCGGATTCGATCAGCTGCCAGATGCGGGCGCGCGGCATCACGACGATGTTGATGCGGCAGCCGCTGCGGCGGGTCAGTGCGTCGGCGAAATCCTTGTCGATGCCGGTGTCGGTCTGGCGCGAGTAGAGCAGGCCGTGGTCGTGCAGCGCGAGGGTGAGGGGGCGGGAGCAGTCGGGGAGGTCGGCGGCGCGGACGAGGCCAGCGGCAAGAGCCAGAGTGGCGACGAGCAGCTGGCGCAGCAGACGGTCCGGTTTCACGATGCTTCTCTCCTGGTGGCTGTATTACGGTGGCCGGCCGGATTTTTTTAGTTTCCCGATTTTAGGCGCGATTGCCGGCGCCGGGCGGGCTTTCTCGGCGCGTGCTAAGGTCGCCGGCTGGGGATCGAAAGGAGCGTGCATGTCGCCGAGTTTTCGTGCCGGCGCCCGCGAGGGCTTCCGGGTCTGCCTGCCGGTATCGGTGGGCCTCATTCCGTGGGCGCTGGTCACCGGGCTGGCGATGGTCGGCGCCGGTTTCACGGCGGTGCAGGCGATGGGCATGAGCCTGATCGTCTTCGGCGCGACGGCCCAGCTCGGTACGCTGCCGCTGATCGTCGCCGGTGCGCCGCTGTGGCTGATCGTGGTCACCGCGCTGGTGGTCAATCTGCGCTTCGTGATCTTCAGCGCGGCGCTGGCGCGGCCGCTCGCCGGGGCCGGCGTGGGGCTGCGCTGGCTGTGCGGCTACGTGCTCACCGACGGGGTGTTCGCGACGACGCTGGAGCGCCTGCGGCGCGAGCCGGACCCGGACTGGCGGCTCGGCTACTACCTGGCGCCGTCGCTGTGGTGCGCGCTGTTGTGGCAGGTGTCGACGCTGGTCGGCGTGCTGGCGGCGGGATCGGTGCCGCGCAGCTGGTCGCTCGAATTCATGGCCAGCATCGCGCTGCTGGTGTTGCTGGTGCCGATGGCCAAGCTGCGCCCGATGCTGCTGGCGGCGGTCACCGGCGGCACGCTGGCGGTGCTGCTGCGCGGCATGCCGCTGCGTCTCGGGGTGATGGTGGCGATCGTGGCCGGCATCGCGGCGGGTTTTGCGGCCGAGCACTGGCAGGCGCGGAGGGCCGGGACATGAACTACGACTGGACCCTGTGGCTGACCTTCGCGCTGATCGGCGTGGTGGCGACGACGCTGCCGCGGGCCAGCTTCATCGTGCTGGGCGAACGGGCCAGCCTGCCCGAAGGGGTGCTGAAGGCGCTGCGCTACGCCCCGGCGGCGGCGCTGGCGGCCATCGTGGTGCCCGACGTGGTGCTGGTCAATGGCGCGGTGGACATCATCAACCCCAAGCTCGGGGCGGCGCTCGGCGCAGTGCTGGCGACGCAGCTGTCGCGGAATCCGTGGCTGCCCTTCATCGTCGGCATGGCGGCGCTGTGGTTGCTGCGTTGACGGCTGTTGCGTTGAATGTCGATTTGTTCGAATCCTGCAACAATGGGGCGCTTATTGTTGCCGGATTTGGGTGCCCTCTCCGCGTCTGACGGCCCATGCCGCCATCGCGACGCCGGCGGCGATCATCGGCAGCGACAGCCACTGGCCCATCGACAGGCCGAGGCCGAGCAGACCCAGGAAATCGTCGGGCTGGCGGCCGAATTCGGCGAGGAAGCGGAAGGCCCCGTAGCCGATCAGGAACACCGCCGACACCAGCCCGCGCGGCCGCGGCCGGGCCGAGAACCACCACAGGATGAAGAACAGCGCGAGCCCTTCGAGGGCGAACTGGTAGAGCTGCGAGGGGTGGCGGGGCAGGCCGTCCACCTGCGGGAAGATCATCGCCCACGGCACGTCAGTGACGCGGCCGACGAGTTCGCCGTTGATGAAATTGCCGAGCCGCCCGGCGGCGAGGCCCAGCGGCACCAGCGGGGCGATGAAGTCGGTGACCGCCAGCCACGGCCGCTGCGTGCGCCGGCCGAACAGCCACATCGCCACCAGCACGCCGAGGAAGCCGCCGTGGAAGGCCATGCCGCCTTGCCACACGGCGATGATCTCGGCCGGGTGGGCGAGGTAGTAGCCGGGCTTGTAGAACAGCACGTAGCCGAGCCGCCCGCCGAGAATGACCCCGAGCACGCCATAGAACAGCAGGTCGTCGATCTGCTGGGCGTTCCAGCCCAGTTCGGGCCGGCGCCGCGCATGGCGGCGGCCGACGACGACGAACAGGATGAAGGCGATGAGGTACATCAGGCCGTACCAGCGCACGGCGAGCGGGCCGATGGCGAGGGCGACGGGGTCGAACTGGGGGTGGACGAACATGGGACGTGCGGGGGGCTGGCTTACTTGAACTGGTTGCGGAAGGCTTCGAACTCGGCGGTCAGCCAGTCGATCTGCTGGCGCAGGCGGCGGACTTCCTCTTCGAGTTCGCCGACGCGGCTGCCGCGGGGGGCGGCGCTGCCGGCGTCGGCTTCGTAGGCGTACTGCGGGATGGCGGCCTCGCCGCTGAGCAGGTGGGCGTAGCGGGCCTCCTTGGTGCCGGGCGCTTTCGGCAGCTCGGTGGCCAGCCCCTTGTCGCCGAGGCGTTCGAGGATGTCGTCGACCTCGCCCGGCGAGGCGAAGGCGTGCATGCGCTCGCAGCGCGCGCGGATTTCGCCGACGGTCTGCGGGCCGCGCAGCATCAGGGTGGCCAGCACGGCCTGCATCGGCGGCGTCAACGAATGGCGCAGGCGGATCTGGTGTTCCCACTTGGTGACGCGGGCGCCGGCCTGATGGCGCTGGCTGACCAGACCGCGTTCGGCGAGGCGGTCGAGGGTGGCCAGCACGGTGGATTCGGACAGGCTCATGACCGGTTCGCGGCCGGTGAGCTGGTTGCAGCCGGTGAGGAGCGCGTTGACCGACAGCGGGTAGGTGTCGGGGGTGACGAAGGCT
>SSSX01000391.1 GCA_015657735.1 Zoogloeaceae bacterium | reverse complement strand
GCCCGGCGTGACCGGCGGCGACACCGTGGCCGGCCTGATCCGCCAGGCCCGCGAGGACGAGGCGGTGAAGGCGGTGGTGCTGCGCATCGACAGCCCCGGCGGCAGCGCCACGGCCTCGGAAGTGATCCGCCGCGAACTGGAGCTGACCCGTCAGGCCGGCAAGCCGGTGATCGTGTCGATGGGTTCGGTGGCGGCCTCGGGCGGCTACTGGATCGGCATGGCCGCCGACGAGGTGTGGGCCAGCCCGACGACCCTCACCGGTTCGATCGGCATCTTCGCGATGCTGCCCGATCTGTCCGGCCCGATGGCCAAGCTCGGTCTGGCCGTCGACGGCGTCGGCACCACGCCGCTGGCCGGCGGCCTCGACCCGCGCCGGCCCCTCGACCCGAAGGTCGCCCAGCTGCTCCAGCAGACCATCGAACACGGCTACCGGCGCTTCCTGAACGTGGTCGCCACGGCCCGCAAGATGACCCCCGAGGCGGTCGATCAGGTCGCCCAGGGCCGGGTCTGGCTCGGCAGCCAGGCCAGGGAAAAAGGGCTGGTGGATAAACTCGGCGGGCTGGATGCCGCCGTCCGGGCTGCGGCCGCGCGTGCCGGGCTGACCGATTACGATGTGAGCTACGTCGAGAAGCCGCTGTCGCCCCGCGACCAGCTGCTCGCCAAGCTGCTCGACAACGGCGACGACGCCGACGGCGCCCAGCCGAAGTCGTCGCTGGTCGACATCACGCTGGCGAAACTGCGCGAAGAACTGCAGGCGCTGGCGCTGTGGAACGACCCCGGCCATGTTTACCTGCACTGCCTGTGCGAGGCGCCGTAGCGCCGGGCACGGCCCGGGGGCCGTCGTGTGGCCGGCCCCGGGCCTTTCACTCTGCGCCGCTCACCAGCGCTTGATAACCCACTTCGGCACGCGCACGCCGGCATCCTGGGCGTCGCGGCGGGTGAAGTCGCCGTTACCCACGTCGTCGTAGAGGTAATAGGGCACGCCGTGGGGCGGCGTCACCTTGACCATGTAGAGCTGGCCGTTGACGCGGAATTCCTCGACCGTGTCCTCGCCTTTCCGGACGATCGTGACCTGCGGTTCCTGCGCCGCATCGAGCTCCATGCCGGGCGGCGGCGGGGGCGGTTCGGGCAGGGGTTCGAGTTTCGGCGGCGGTTGCTGGGCCCACGCCGACGCGGTGACGGCGAGCAGCAGCGATGCAAAATGGGGTACGCGGGGCATGACGGTCTCCTGACGATGCAGCGATTGTAACCTGCGTGCCCCGGCCCCCGGCGCGATCACAGGTTGAGCATCAGCTCGTGCTCTTCCGGCAGCGGCAGGAAGCCGCGGGTCTGGTAGTGGTTGAAGATCGCGTCGACGACCTTCTCGGGTTCGTCGATGACCTGGATCAGCTCCAGATCCTCCGGGTTGATCATGCCTTCGGTGACCAGACGATCCTTGAACCAGTCGATCAGCCCGCGCCAGAAGGGTTCGTGCACCAGGATCACCGGGATCTTGCGGCTCTTGCCGGTCTGGATCAGCGTCATCGCCTCGAGCAGCTCGTCGAGCGTGCCGAAACCGCCGGGCATCACCACGTAGGCCACCGCGAACTTCACGAACATGAACTTGCGCGCGAAGAAGTGCTGGAAGGTCTGGGAGATGTCCTGGTAGGGGTTGGCGGCCTGCTCCAGCGGCAGCTGGATGTTGAGGCCGACGCTGGGCGACTTGCCGAAGTAGGCGCCCTTGTTGGCGGCTTCCATGATGCCCGGGCCGCCGCCGGAGATCACCGAGAAGCCGGCGTCCGACAGCAGACGGGCAATGCGCTCGGTGATTGCGTAGTAGTGGTGGTCGGGCTGGGTGCGGGCGCTGCCGAAGATCGACACCGCCGGGCGGATCGGCTTGAGGCGTTCGGTCGCCTCGACGAACTCTGCCATAATCCCAAAAATCCGCCACGACTCCCTGGCGGTGAAGTTCTGCGCCGCTGTGCTCGGCACCATCCGGGGGAGTTTGTCTTTTGCAGTCATTTTTCTGAGGAGTGTGGGGTGAGGGGTGGGTTGCGGCCTGCCCGGCCTCGCGAATCCATGCCGACCCTGTTGCTCGTTGACGGTTCCAGTTATCTGTACCGCGCCTTCCATGCCCTGCCCGACCTGCGCAACGCGGCGGGCGAACCCACCGGTGCCGTGCGCGGCGTGCTGTCCATGCTACGACGCCTCGAATCCGACTACAAGGCGGAATACCGGGCCTGCGTCTTCGATGCCAAGGGCAAGACTTTCCGCGACGACTGGTTTCCGGACTACAAATCCCACCGCCCGCCGATGCCCGACGACCTGCGCGCGCAGATCGAACCGCTGCACGCGGCGGTGCAGGCCGAGGGCTGGCCGCTGCTGGTCGAGGACGGCGTCGAGGCCGACGACGTGATCGGCACGCTGACCCGCCAGGCCGTCGACGCCGGCTGGGAGGTCGTCATCTCGACCGGCGACAAGGATCTGACCCAGCTCGTGCAGCCCGGCGTGCGCTGGGTCAATACGATGAGCGACGAGGTGCTGGATGCCGCCGGCGTCACCGCCAAGTTCGGCGTGCCGCCGGAGCGCATCGTCGACTACCTGGCGCTGGTCGGCGACACCGTCGACAACGTGCCGGGCGTCGACAAATGCGGCCCCAAGACGGCGGTCAAGTGGCTCGCCGAATACGGCACGCTCGACAACCTGATCGCCAACGCCGACAAGGTCGGCGGCAAGGTCGGCGACAACCTGAGGAAGCACCTCGACTTTCTGCCTCTCGGGCGCCGGCTGGTCACCGTGGTCACCGATCTCAAGCTGCCGCTCGGCCCGGCCGACCTGTCGGCCCGTGACGACGACAAGGCGGCCCTGGCGGCGATTTACCGCCGTCTCGAATTCAAGGGCTGGCTGAAGGAACTGGAAGAGGGCGTCCACCGCGCCGCCGCCCCCGCCGCCGGCGAAGCCGTGCCCGCTGCCGCCGACGACGAGCCCGACGCGCACCGCCGCAGCTACGCAACCCTGCTCGACTGGCCCGCCTTCGACGCCTGGCTGGCGAAGATTTGCGCCGCCGGCATCACTGCCTTCGACACCGAAACCACCGGCCTCGACCCGCTGGTGGCGACGCTGGTCGGCATGTCCTTCGCCACCGTGGAGGGCGAGGCCGCCTACCTGCCGCTGGCCCACCGCTACGCCGACGCCCCGGCCCAGCTGCCGCTCGCCGAGGTGCTGGCCCGGCTGCGCCCGTGGCTCGAATCCGACGCCCACCGCAAGCTCGGCCAGAACCTCAAGTACGACGCCCACATCCTCGCCAACCACGGCGTGCGGCTGGCCGGCATCGTCGAGGACACGCTGCTCGAATCCTACGTGCTGGAAAGCGACAAGCCCCACGACATGGATTCCCT
>SSSX01000390.1 GCA_015657735.1 Zoogloeaceae bacterium | reverse complement strand
CGTAACGCTGGACAGCACCTCGACCGTTGCCTTTTCCGTTGCCAGATTCACCGAGGCATTCAGTACCCCTGGCACCTTGAGCAAGGCTTTTTCGACCCGCCCGACACATGAGGCGCAACTCATCCCAGCGATACCAAGTTTTAACTCAAGCGCAGAACCAGAAACAGACGAGGGGGCCATTTGAATCTCCTGTGGGTTTGCCATTGAACCCATCATGGAGCTTCCAACAGTGGGAAGGTCAAGGACCGCTGAGCAACTTTTTATGAGGTATTCAAGATTCCAGGTTTCTGGAAAGCCGCCATTGCTTCACCAGCGCATAGATGGCGGGGATGACGGCCAGCGTTAGTACCGTCGAGGAAATCATCCCGCCGACCATCGGCGCGGCAATCCGGCTCATGACTTCGGAGCCCGTACCGGTGCCCCACATGATGGGCAGCAGGCCGGCCATGATGGCGACCACGGTCATCATCTTCGGGCGGACCCGCTCGACGGCGCCTTCCATGATGGCTTCGTAGAGGTCGCCCACGCTGGGTTCCGACCCTTCAGCCCGGCGCTGGGCCTTGAGTGCTTCCCACGCATGGTCGAGGTAAATCAGCATCACGACGCCCGTCTCGGCGGCCACGCCGGCCAGCGCAATGAAGCCGACGGCGACGGCGACCGAAAGGTTATAGCCCAGCAGCCACATCAGCCAGACGCCGCCGACCAGCGCGAAGGGTACCGACAGCATGACGATGAGGGTCTCGGTCAGGCGCCTGAAGTTGAGGTAGAGCAGCAGGAAGATGATGAGCAGCGTGACCGGCACGACAATCTTCATCTTCTCGATGGCGCGTTCCATCGACTCGAACTGGCCACTCCAGGTGGCGTAGTAGCCGGACGGGAATTTCACCTTGTCGGCAACCGCCTTCTTCGCGTCAGCCACATAGCCGCCGATGTCGCGGTCGCGGATGTCGACGAAGATGTAGGCCGACAGCAGCGCGTTCTCGGTACGGATTCCCGGCGTTCCCTTGGCGACCTCGACCTTGGCCAGCTGCCCCAGCGGAATCATCGTGCCATCCATGGTCGGCACCAGTACCTGCCGGGCAATCTGCTGCGGGTCGGAGCGCAACTCACGGGGATAGCGCACGGTCACCCCGAAGCGCTCGCGCCCTTCGACAGTCGTGGTCACCATCTCGCCACCCAGTGCTTGCCCGATGACCTCCTGGACGTCGCCGACCGCCAGGCCATAGCGGGCCAACTGCGTGCGGTCCGGTTCGATGTTCAGGTAGAAGCCGCCGGTAATCCGCTCGGCAAAGGCCGACGTGGTGCCCGGCACCTCCTTCACGACCGTTTCGATTTCCCGGGCCAGGCGCTCCATCTCGTTCAGATCCTTGCCGAACACCTTGATGCCGATGGGCGTCCGGATGCCGGTCGAGAGCATGTCGATACGCGCCTTGATAGGCATCGTCCAGGCGTTCGATACACCCGGGAACTGCAGGGCCTTGTCCATCTCGGCGATGAGCTTGTCGGTGGTCAATCCCGGGCGCCATTCGGACTCCGGCTTGAGGTTGATGACCGTCTCGAACATCTCGGTCGGCGCCGGGTCGGTCGCGGTGTTGGCACGGCCCGCCTTGCCATACACCGAGGCGACTTCGGGGAAGCTCTTGATGATTTTGTTCTGCGTCTGCAGCAGCTCGGCCGCTTTGGTAATCGACATCCCCGGCAGCGAAGCCGGCATGTAGAACAAGGTGCCCTCGTTCAAGGTCGGCATGAATTCCGAGCCCAGCTTGCTGGCCGGATAGATGGAAACCACCAGCGCCACGATGGCGGCCACGATGGTGGTTTTCTTCCAGCGCATGACCCAGGCGATGATGGGACGGTAGCCCCAGATGAGGACGCGATTCACCGGGTTCCTGGCCTCGGGCATGACTTTGCCGCGAATGAACAGCATCATCAGGACCGGCACCAGCGTGACGGAGAGCAGTGCCGCGCCGGCCATCGAGAAGGTCTTGGTGTAAGCCAGCGGCGAGAACAGACGGCCCTCCTGGTCTTCCAGCGTGAAGACCGGCAGGAAAGAAACCGTGATGATGAGCAGCGAGAAGAACAGCGCCGGACCAACTTCCTTGCAGGCGGCAATCATGGCTTCGGTCCGCTCGGCGTGACTGTGGTTCGCGGGCAAACGCTCAATGTGCTTGTGAGCGTTCTCAATCATCACGATGGCCGCATCGATCATCGCGCCGATGGCGATGGCGATGCCACCCAGGCTCATCAGGTTCGAATTCATCCCCAGCAGGCGCATGGCGATGAAGGCCATCAGCACGCCGACCGGCAGCATCAGGATGGCCACCAGCGCACTACGCAGGTGGAGCAGGAAGACGACGCAAACCAAAGCCACGATGAGGCTTTCCTCGGCCAGCGTGCGCTTCAGGGTATCGATGGCCCGGTGAATCAGCTCGGAGCGGTCATAGACCGTCTCGATGGTCACCCCTTCCGGCAGACCGGCCGAGATTTCGCCGATTTTCGCCTTGAGGTTATGGATGACCTCGAGCGCATTCTGACCGTAGCGGGCCATGGCGATGCCCGACACCACTTCGCCCTCACCGTTGAGCTCGGTCAGACCACGGCGTTCATCCGGCGCCAGTTCGACGCGGGCGATGTCGCGGACCAGCACCGGCGTGCCCTTGTCGGCCTTGACCACCAGATTCTCGATGTCGCCGACGCCGCGCAGGTAGCCCTTGCCGCGCACCATGTACTCGGTCTCGGCCATTTCGACGACACGGCCGCCGACGTCGCGGTTGGAGTCACGGACGACCTGCGAGACCTTGGCCAGCGGAATGCCGTAGGCGCGCAGCTTCACCGGGTCGACGGTGACTTGATAGGTCTGGACGAAACCGCCGATGGAGGCCACTTCGGCCACGCCGTGCGCCTTGGTCAGCTGGTAGCGCAGGTACCAGTCCTGCAGGGTGCGCAGCTCGGCCAGCGTCTTGTCCCTGGCCAGCACGGCATACTGATAGACCCACCCCACCCCGGTCGCATCCGGGCCAATTTGCGGGGTGACACCCTTGGGCATGCGGCCAGCCGCGAAGTTGAGATACTCCAGAACGCGGGAACGCGCCCAGTAGATGTCCGTGCCATCCTCGAAGATGATGTAGACGAAGGATGCACCGAAGAACGAGAAGCCGCGGACCACCCTGGACTTGGGCACTGACAGCATGGCGGTCGTCAGCGGATAGGTGACCTGGTCCTCGACCACCTGCGGCGCCTGGCCGGGGTATTCGGTGTAGACGATGACCTGAACGTCGGAGAGATCCGGCAGCGCATCCAGCGGCGTGCGCATGACCGCCACAACGCCGGCGACGATAACGAACAGGGTAGCAAGCAGGACGAGGAAGCGGTTGCGTCCCGACCATTCAATGATTCTGGCCAACATCGCGCTGTTCCTCAGTGACCGGCGTGCGGGTTGGCCTTGCCGGCAGGCTTGACGGACGTGATGACCCATTCGCCCTGACCACGCTCGACAAACTCGAAGTCAATCGCAGTTCCGGGTTTTAGTTGCTTCATGATGGCTTCGTTGGCGGCTTTGAACTCCATGGTCATCCCTGGCCAATTCAAACTGGCCACCGGACCATGCGTGATGCTGACCGTACCCGCCCTGGCATCGACTTCTTCGACCTTGCCTTCGGCCTTGTTGCCGACCTTGGCCGCCGCCGGCTTGTCGGACGGCGCAGCGCCACCGTGGCCGGCGTGGCCAAAGCCACCGACCGCCGCTTTCAGATTGCTCTCGGCATCAATCAGGAAGTTGGCGGCAACGACCACCTGCTCGCCTTCGCGAACGCCATCCAGGACTTCAATCCGGTCGTCGCTGCGCGCTCCCAGCTTGACCGCGCGGGGTTCGAAACGGCCTTCCGTGGCCCGGACCAGGACGATCTGCCGCGTGCCGCTATCAATCACCGCCGAGTTCGGTACGGTGACCACCGCACCCTTGGCGGCCGTCGGTAATTCGAGTTGGGCAAACATGCCCGGCTTCAGCAGAGTGTTCGGATTCGGCAGGTCGATACGAACCGGAATGGTTCGAGTCTCCGCTTTCAGGGTCGGATAGATGTAGCTGATGGTGCCTTCGAAAGTCTTGTCGGGGTAGGCGTTGATTTTGACCTTGGCCTTCGCGCCGGACTTCACCCAGCCGATGTCCTGCTCGAAGACGTCGGCAACCGCCCAGACGGATGACAGGTCGGCGACTTGATACAGGGTGTCGCCCGGCATGAAGCGCATGCCCTGGACGGCCTTTTTCTCGGTGATGATGCCGCTAACCGGCGAACGGAAAGTCAGCGTGCGCCGGGTTTCACCCGATCTGGCCAGCGACTTCACCTGTTCTTCGGAGATGTCCCAGTTGCGCAGGCGGGCCAGGCTGGATTCAGCCAGTTGGCGCATGCCATCCTGGGTGTGACTG
>SSSX01000389.1 GCA_015657735.1 Zoogloeaceae bacterium | reverse complement strand
TTCAAGAACGCCGAAGCCCTGTTCATCGCCACCGGTCGCGGCGAGGTCGGGCCGCGGGCGATCCACATCGCGCTGCGCGGCACCGAGTCGGTCGAGGCCGGCCCCGAACAGCAGGAAGTGCTGATCGGCCAGAGCCACGCCGGCGACGCCGGCGACACGATCCTGATCGTCGGCATCGGCAAGCTGATGACCTCGCTCGGCCGCTGCTGCAAGCCGGCGCCGCCCGATGCGATCCAGGGCTACGTCACCCGCGGGCGCGGCGTGTCGATCCACCGCATCGAATGCCGCGACTTCCAGGCCCTCGTCCGGCGCCATCCCGAGCGGCTGGTCAGCGCCGAGTGGGGCGGCGGCGGCGGGGCGAAGAAGGATGCCGTCTTCCCGGTGGACATCCTCGTCAATGCGATGGACCGTCAGGGCCTGCTGCGCGACATCTCCGAAGTGCTGTCGCGCGAGAAGCTCAACGTGATCGCCGTCAATACCCTCAGCCGCAGAGGGTCGGCGCGGATGCGCTTCACCCTCGAAGTGCAGGGCGTGCAGCAGATCCAGCGCGCGCAGACGCTGATCCGCGAAGTGAAGGGCGTCACCGACGTGGAGCGCGGCTGATGGTCGCCCTCGCGGCGATGGATCGCCACCACTTTGCCTGGTTGTCCATCGGCGCGGCGGTGGCGACCATCGCCCTCAAGACGCTGGCCTGGTGGATCACCGGGTCGGTCGGTCTGCTGTCCGACGCGCTGGAATCCTTCGTCAATCTGGCCGGCGCCTCGTTCGCGCTGTGGATGATCCTCGTCACCCGCTCGCCGGCCGACCACAGCCACCCCTTCGGCCACGGCAAGGCCGAGTATTTCTCCAGCGGCTTCGAAGGCATCCTGATTCTCGGTGCCGCGCTGGCCATCATCTGGGCGGCGGCCGAGCGGCTCGTCGCGCCGCAGCCGATCGAATCGCCGGGCTGGGGCCTGGTCTGGTCGGCAGCGGCGACCGGCATCAACTTCGCCGTCGCGCGGGTGCTCGGGCGGGCCGCCGAGCGCTTCAACTCGATCGCCCTGCGGGCCGACTCGCGCCACCTGATGACCGACGTGTGGACCTCGGCCGGCGTCATCGCCGGCGTCGCCCTGGTAGCGTGGACCGGCTGGCTGCGCCTCGACCCGCTGATCGCCATCGCCGTCGGCCTCAACATCACCCGCGAAGCCTGGCACCTGCTGCGTGAATCGGTCGACGGCCTGATGGACCGCAGCCTCGACGGCGCCGAACTGGTCCGCGCCCGCGCGGTGCTCGAATCCTTCCATGCCCGCGGAGTCGCCTTCACCGGCCTGCGCACGCGGCGCGCCGGCGCCTCGGCCTTCCTGCAGGTCGTCGTGCTGGTGCCGGGCGACTGGCAGGTCCGCGCCGGCCACGCGCTGCTCGACGAAATCGAATCCGCCCTCGTTGCGGCGCTGCCGGGCGTCGAGGTGACCACCCACCTCGAACCGCTGCCCTGATCCCCTCCAACCTTCACGCCCCGTTTCAAGTCCTGCCGATGATTTTCGTGCTGTCCCCCGCCAAAGCCCTCGACTACGCGTCACCCCTCGCCACCCGGCGCCACTCCCAGCCCGCTTACCTCGACGACGCGGCCGAACTGATCGCCGGCCTGCGCCGGCTGTCGCACGCCGAGGTGGCCGGCCTGATGCATCTCTCCGATCCGCTCGCCGCCCTCAATGTCGCCCGCTACGCCGAGTGGTCGCGGCCCTTCACGCCGGACAATGCCCGGCCGGCGCTGCTGGCTTTCAACGGCGACGTTTACGACGGGCTCGACGCCGCGACGCTGACCGACGCCCAGCTCGACTACGCCCAGGCCCAGCTGCGCATCCTGTCCGGGCTCTACGGCCTGCTGCGTCCGCTCGACCTGATGCAGGCCTACCGCCTCGAAATGGGCACCCGCTTCAAGAATCCGCGCGGCAAGGATCTGTACGCCTTCTGGGGCATGACCCAGACCGATGCGCTGAACCGTCTGCTCGCGGCCGAGGCGGATGCCGGCCGCGCGCCAGTGCTGGTGAACCTCGCCTCGGAGGAATATTTCAAGTCGGTCCGGCCGGCCAGGCTCACGGGGCGGCTGCTCAATGTGGGTTTCGAGGACTGGAAAGGCGGCCGCTACAAGATCATCAGCTTCTACGCCAAGCGCGCCCGCGGCATGATGGCGCGCTACGCGATCGACCACGGCCTGACGGACGTGGACGGACTCAAAGACTTCGACCGCGACGGCTACGCCTTCGCGCCGGACGCTTCCGACGACGACCGCTGGATCTTCCGGCGGCGGCTGGACTGAAAGGGCAGCGCAGATGGCAACCCCCGAAAAAATGGCCGCACTGGGCCGCATGAAACTCATCGCGACGGCGCTCTTCGTTGCCGTGACGGTGCTCTTCATCGTCGCCCGCCGGGCCGACTGGCCGTGGGTCGCGGCCTTTGCCGAGGCGGCGATGATCGGCGCGCTGGCCGACTGGTTCGCGGTCGTCGCGCTGTTTCGCCGGCCGCTCGGACTGCCGATTCCCCACACCGCGATCCTGCCGCGGAACAAGGCCCGGCTGGCCGACAACCTCGCCGTCTTCATCCGCGACAAGTTCCTCGACACCGAATCGCTGGTCGCCCGCCTGCGCGCCGCCAACCCGGCCGAGCACATCGGCGCCTGGCTGCAGGTCGACGCCAACGCCCGCCTGCTGGCCGACAGGCTGGCGGTGGTGCTCGTCGAATCGCTCGATTTCATGGACGACAAGCGCGTCCGCCGGCTGTTCCTGCACGCGCTGCGGCGCCGCGCCGGCAATCTCGATCTGGCCGGCAACGTCGGCCGCATCATGAACGTGCTGACCGAGGACGGCCGCCACCAGGCGCTGCTCGACGAAGGCCTGCGCAAGCTGTCCGAGTGGCTCAACCAGCCCGGCGTCCAGCAAAGCTTCGCCGGCATGATCGTGGACGTGGCGAGCAAGGAATACCCGAAGGTCGTCGCGACCCTCGGCCTCGTTGGCATCAACCCGGCCGAACTCGGCGAGAAGGTCGCGGTCGGCATCGTCGCCGGCGTCAATGGCCTGCTCGAAGACGTCGCCGCCAACCCGCTGCATCCGCGCCGCGCCGCCTTCGACGAGCTGATCGTCCGCTACATCGAACGCCTGCAGCACGACGAAGCCTTCCGCGCGCGGATCGAGCAGGTCAAGCGCGACTTCCTGGCCCATCCCGGCATCGGCGCCTACCTGCAGGAACTGTGGGAAGAAGTGCGCAACTGGCTCGACCGCGACTTGGCCCGGCCGGATTCCGGCGTGCGCCGCAAGCTGGCTTCGGCCGCCGCCGCCATCGGCGCCAGCCTGGCGAACAACCCGACCCTGCGCGATTCGGTCAATGAACACATCGAACACGCCGTCGAAAACCTCGCCCCCGAACTGCGCGACGGCCTTTCGCGCCACATCGCCGGCACCGTGCGCGCCTGGAACGACGACGACCTCGTGCGCGAGATCGAACACAGCGTCGGCCGCGACCTGCAGTTCATCCGCGTGAACGGCACCGTCGTCGGCGGGCTGATCGGCGTCGCCCTCTACGCCGCCACCCATCTCCTCACCTGAG
>SSSX01000388.1 GCA_015657735.1 Zoogloeaceae bacterium | reverse complement strand
TCCTGGCGCAGCCGGCCGATCACCTCGGCGGCGGCGCGCGGGGCTTCGGCCGCCGTCTCCATCAGCCGCGTCACTTCGGCGATGGTCCGGCTGGCCTGAGCCTGGGTCGCGGCGGCGAGGCCGCCGGCGGTTTCCTCCAGCGTCCGGCACAGGCGCTCCTGCCCGGCGAGGGTCCGGTCGCCGGCCACCTGCCATGCGTGCTGCAGCGACGCCGCCATCGCGGCCAGCGTGCCGCTCATCTCCGTCAGGCGCTGGCGGTCCTGCGCGGCGGCGTCCGCCCGCCACGCCGCGTGGGCCTCGGTGACGGTGGCCAGCAGCGCGGCCGAGCGCGTCTCGAAACCGGTGGCGGAGGCGTCCAGCGCCTCGCCGGCGGCCCGGGTCAGCGTGTCGGCGCTGTGCGCGTGGCGGGCCAGCGCGTCGTCCCAGCCGTCCGCCACGCGGGTGACGGCGCCCTCGAAACGCGACGCCAGGCCGTCGAGGCGGGCCCCGACCGTGTCGGCGAGCGCGGTGTGGAGCCGGCTCGCATCGCGCGCAACCGCCGTCACGCTGCCCGCCAGCTCGGCCTGCAGCGCGGCATGGGTCTGCCCGACGCTGGCCAGCAGCGCCGCCGAGCGCGCCTCGAAGCTGTCGGCGTAGCCCGTCAGCGCGGTCTGCAGGCCGCGTTCGAGATGTTCACTGCTGCGTTCGTGGCGGGCCAGCGCCGCCGTCCAGCTGTCCTCGACCGTGCTCACCGTGGCCGCGAAGCGTCCGGCGAGGCCGTCGAGCTGGGTGCCGACGGTGTCGGCCAGGCGCGCGTGCAGGGCAGTCGTCTGGCGGTCGAGGCCGTCCATCGTGGCCTCGACCGCCGGCCGGATCGTCTCGCCGGCCAGACGCGCGCTTTCGGTGAGGCTCGTCCTGAGGGAGGCGTCGACCGACGCGGCGAGGTCGGAATACAGGCCGCGGGCATCGCGGTAGTGGTTTTCCTGGTTGGCGAGCAGGCGCTCGGCGAGCAGCTGGCTGTGCTTTTCGAGCTGCGCCATCATCGCCTGCAGGCGCTCCGCCACCTCGGGCAGCACCTGCGCCTGCGCCTGCAGCGCCTTGAAGGTTTGCTGGCGCTGGTGGGTCAGCGAGAAGCCGCGCAGCGCGGTGGCGATGCCCGAATCCAGCCGTTGCCCGGCCTGCAGCCGGTCGCGACGGCACAGCGCCGACATCAGGCCGAGCATCGCCGACGCGGCGACGCCGGCGACCGAGGTGCCGAAAGCCAGTCCGAGCCCTTTCACCGGCGCGGCCAGCGCGGCGCGGATGGTCTGCAGGTCGGTGGTGCTCTCCAGCGCGAGGACCGCGCCGTTGAGGGTGACCACCATGCCGAGGAAGGTGCCGAGCATCCCCAGCAGCACCAGCAGCCCGACCAGATACGGCGTCATCGCCGGACCGGGCAGGCCGACGCGCTCGCCCTCGATGCGCAGGCGCACCGGATTGTGCAGCGCGGGGTCGATCCGCGCGAGCCACGCGCCGAGGTCCGGCAACGCGTCGGGAACGCCGGCCAGGGCCTGCCTCAGGCTGTCCGTCGCGCGGCTGAACCGCCGCAGTTCGAGGGCGCCCGCGACATACACCGCGCCGATCAATGCGGTCATGGCCAGCGCCAGCGGACTGGTGCCGACATAGCCGGCGCCGACCCAGCCGATCGCCAGCAGCCCCACGAAAAAGGCCGTCAGACAGGTGGTTGTATGCGTTTTGTTCATCGTTGCCAGTTTTCAAGCTCGTTGCCAAGGGCGGCCATCAGTCCGACGACCGGCAGCAGGCGCAGCTCCAGCTCTGCCAGCAGCACGGCCTGCAGGTCGCGGCCGAACGCCGCCTGCCACGGCTCCGGATCGTCCGGCGCCAGCCGCTGCGCCTGGTGCAGCCGCGCGAAGCGTTTGCCGAGCAGCACCGGCACCGTCGCCAGCAGGCTGCGCTCGCGCGCGCCGAGCGCCTGTTCGAGCACGCCATCGAGCGCCGCCAGCCGCCCGAGGGCCGCCGAGCGGCCCGCCAGCGCCGTCCGCGCGGTGGCGCGCAGCACGCCGATGGCGGCGCCCATGTCGCGCTGGTGGGCGAGGTAATACCGATGGTAGGGAATGAAGTCCGCCGCGCTGTCGGCGGATGGCGGGAGATCCGCGGCGGGCGGCTTCGCCGCGGCACGGCCGGGATTGAGGATCGATTCCCGCAGGGCGCCGTGGACGCGAGCGAATTCGTCGCCCAGAACCTCCTCGCCCAGCGCGCCGGCGCCGGCCGGCCGCGCGGCACCGCCGTTGAGGGCTGCGAACAGCGAGATCGCGTCCTTGAAATCGAGCCACTCGCCGAGCCGTTCGGCGAAGGACTGCTTCGACCCGGCGACCTCGCCATCGACCCGTTCAGCAAGAACGCGAATGAAGCGGGCTGTGTGAAAACCCGTACGCGGCACCCCTCGCGCCATACCGAAAAACCGACGTCCGACTGCAAAGCCGGCAAGGCTACTACAAAACGGCGGACGCGGCAGCGTCGCCGGCGCGCGGCCGGTGCCGCGCGGTCAACGACCGTTCACAGCATCACCTGGGTGCCGAGCTCGACCACCTGGTTGGCCGGCAGCTTGAAGTAGGTCGCCGCGCCCTCCGACTGGCGCATCATCCAGGCGAACAGGTTGCAGCGCCAGTGGGGCATCTGGCCGGGTCCGTCGACGATGCTCGAGCGGGCCACGAAGTAGGTAGTGGTCATCGGCTCGAGTTCGAGCCCGTACTTGGCGGCCAGCGCCAGCGCGGCCGGCACGTCCGGTTCCTCGCGAAAGCCGAAGCGCGCATCGACGTTGTAGATGCCCGGCCCCAGCTGGGTGACGTCGACGCGGTCGTCGTTGTCGATGCGCGGCACGTCTTCGTTCACCACGTGCAGGAAGACGGTGCGCTCGTGCATCACCTTGTAGTGCTTGAGGTTGTGGAACAGCGCGCTGGGCACCAGGGACGGCTCGGAGGTGAGGTAGACCGCGGTGCCGAAAACATGCGGCACGTCGGGCAGCGGGCTCTTGACGAAGCCGTCCATCGGCACGTCGATCTGGCCGCGCTGGCTGGCGAGCAGCCGGCTGCCCTCCTTCCAGGTGGTCAGCATCAGGAAGATGCCGGCGCCGAGCGCCATCGGCAGCCAGCCGCCTTCGCCGAGCTTGGTCAGGTTGGAACTGAAGAACAGCATTTCGAGCAGGCCGAAAACCGCCAGCGCCGCCAGCAGGCCGATGCGCAGCCGGTCTTCGGCCATCAGCAGGATGAAGGCCGTCAGCAGCGTCGTGATGATCATCGTGCCCGACACGGCGATGCCGTAGGCCGCGGCCAGCGCGCCCGACGAGCGGAACTGGAGCACCAGCACGATCACCGACACCAGCATCAGCCAGTTCACGCTGGGCACGTAGATCTGGCCGCGCTCGGTATCCGAGGTGTGGAGGATGCGCAGGCGCGGCAGGTAGCCGAGCCGGGTGGCCTGCAGCGTCATCGAATAGGCGCCGGTGATGGTCGCCTGCGAGGCGATGACCGTCGCCAGCGTCGCCAGCCCGACCAGCGGCAGCTGGAACCAGTCCGGTGCCAGCAGGTAGAACGGGTTTTCGATCGCCACCGGCTCGCGCAGCACCAGCGCGCCCTGCCCGAAGTAGTTGAGCACCAGCGCCGGCCACACCAGCCCGTACCACGCCAGACGCACCGGCCGCGCGCCGAAGTGCCCCATGTCGGCGTACAGGGCTTCGCCACCGGTCAGCGACAGGAACACCGCCGACAGCAGCACGAAGGCGAGATGCGGCGTTTCGACGGCGAACGCGATCGCGTAGCGCGGATCGATGGCGCGCAGCACTTCCGGCGTCCGCGCGATGCTGGCGATGCCCATCGCCGCCAGCGTAACGAACCACAGCACCGTGACCGGCCCGAAGAAGCGCCCGACCTGGCCGGTGCCGTGTTTCTGGATCATGAACAGGCCGACCAGAATGCCGACCGTGACCGGCACCACGAAACGTTCCAGGTTCGGCATGGCGATGCTGATGCCCTCCATCGCCGACAGCACCGAGATCGCCGGCGTGATGATCGCGTCGCCATAGAACAGCGCGGCGGCGAAGATGCCGCCGCCGATCGCCAGCATGCCCCAGCGCGGGCTGCTCGACACGCGGTGGGCGAGCGCGGTCAGGGCCAGCACGCCGCCCTCCCCTTCGTTGTCGAAGCGCAGCACGACCCACACGTACTTCAGCGAGACGATGACCAGCACCGCCCAGAAGAAGGCCGACAGCGTGGCCAGCACGTGGGCCTCGCTGGGGTCGATGCCGTGGGCGCCGGCAAACGCCTCCTTGAAGGCGTAGAGCGGGCTGGTGCCGATATCGCCATACACCACGCCGAGGGCCGCCAGGGCCAGGCCAGCGAGGCTGGAGTGCTTGTTGTCGTGATCGGGGTTATGCATCGCGTACTCCGTTGGATGGCGAAGATCGTCATAGCTGAAACCGATAGCCTACCCCGGTTTCGGTCAGAAAGTGGCGCGGCTGCGCGGCGTCGTCCTCGAGCTTGTGGCGCAGGTGGCCGACATAGATGCGCAGATAGTGGCTGCTGTCGCTGTAGGCCGGCCCCCACACCTCGCGCAGCAGCTGGCGGTGCGTCATGACCTTGCCGGCGTTGGCGATCAGCAGGCCGAGCAGGCGGTATTCGATCGGCGTCAGCTTGACCGGCTCGCCGCGGCGGCTGACCTGCCGGCGCGAGAAATCGACCTCCACGTCGCCGAACGCCACCCGCGCCGCCTCGCTTTCCGGATTGCTCCGGCCGCGGCGCAGCAGCGCACGCACGCGGGCCAGCAATTCGCCCACCGCGAAAGGTTTGGTCAGGTAGTCGTCGGCGCCGGCATCGAGCACGTCGATCTTGTCGTTCTCGGTGGAACGCGCCGACAGCACCAGCACCGGCGCCGACGACCAGGTGCGGAAATCCTCGACGAACGCGGCGCCGTCGCCGTCGGGCAGGCCGAGGTCGAGCACCACCAGATCGGGCTTGCCGCGGCCGGCTTCGATCAGCCCCTCGCGCCGCGTGGCGGCCTCGCCGACCCGCAGCCCCTCGCGCTCCAGCGCGCTGCGCACGAAACGGCGGATCTGCTGTTCGTCCTCGACGATGAGGATCAGCGGCTTGTTCACGGCGTGCCTCCTTCCGGTGGCAGGGATTCGCTTTCGATCGCCGGCGGACATCCGCGCGGCAGCGTGAAGGCGACGCAGGCGCCGCCGCCGGGCGGGTTGAAGGCGCGGATCGTGCCGCCGTGGGCGGCCACGATGGACTGGCAGATCGCCAGCCCGACGCCCATGCCGGCCACCGCGCTTTCCGGCCGCCCGCGTTCGAACAGGTCGAACACCTTGTCGAGCCGCTCCGCCGCAAAGCCCTCACCGCCGCTGCGCACCCGCAGCTCCACCGTTTCCGGCCCGGCGTCGGCCTCGAGCACGATCGGCGTACCCGGCGGCGCATACTTGGCGGCGTTTTCGAACAGATTGCAGAACACCCGCTCGATCAGCACCGCATCGAATTCGAGCAGCGGCAGCGCATCGAGCCCGGTGATCCGCACCGGATGATCCGCCAGCGCCGGCCCGAGCAGCTTGAGGCTGGCGCCGACCACTTCCTCGACCGGCTGCCACTCGCGGCGCAGCTGGACACGCCCGCTTTGCAGGCGGGCCATATCGAGCAGATTGCCGACCATGCCGTTCAGGCGCAGGGCCTGATCGCGGATCGCGGCGGCGGTTTCCTGCGCCTCGGCCGGCAGCGGCGGACGGGCGGTGGCCAGCGCATCGGCCATGCCGTACAGCGCCGTCAGCGGCGTCCGCACGTCGTGCGACAGCGCCGACAGGATCGAACTGCGCAGGCGCTCGGACATCGCGTCGACCTGCGCCGCGTGGGCCACCTCGACGAAGTGGAGGCGCTCCACCGCCGTGCTCACCAGCGAGGCGACGGCTTCGAGCAGCGGGCGCATCTCGCCCAGCGCTGCGGCGACCGACACCACCAGCGCGCCGCGGTTGCGCGTCGCGCCGGTCAGCGGCAGGAAGTGGCGGCACAGGCCGGCTGCGTCCAGCGCCGACGACATCACCGCCTGCTGGCTGGCGCAGACCATCCGGACGGTCTGCCAGTCGAGCCGGTCCAGCGCCACGCCGGGCTCCCCGGCCAGCGTCGGGCCGGTGTCGCCGGCGGCGATCAGCAGGCTGCTGCGCGCGCCACATTGCGCGTCGAGAAAGTGCCGGAGCGCGTCGTCGACCTGCCCGACGGTCATCGCGCCGGCGAGTTTGCGCGCCAGCTCATACAGCGCGCGGGTGACCTGCTCGCGCCGGTCGGCCTCGTGCGCCTGGCTGCGCAGGCCGGCGGTGAGCTGCCCGACGATCAGCGACACCGCCAGCATCACCGCGAAGGTCAGCAGGTATTGGCCGTCGGTGACCGCGAACGAGAAGCGCGGCGGCACGAACAGGAAATCGAACAGCGCGACGCTGACCACCGAGGCCAGCACCGCCGGCCCGCGCCCGGCCTTCACCGCCACCAGCACGACGGTCATCACGAACAACATCACCGTGTTGGGCAGGTCGAGGCTTTCGTGGAACGGAAACGCCAGCCCCGCGGTGAGGCCGCAGGCCAGCACCGCGCGGGCGTAGCGCCACCAGGACGGGTGTGGCCGACTGTCGATCAGGAGTCTGGGGAGTGCCATCGGCGGCGCTTCGAGGCGTACCTTCGGAAGTGACGACGGGATTGTTGCACTGCCCTTGTAAAAAAGGCGTAAAGCCCGACGCCCCGGCCGGCGCGCTTCAGGGCCGCAGCGGACCGGCCCCGTGGCCGGCGACCGCCAGCAGCAGCGGCGTCGTCATCGCCGAGCCGACCGTGGTCAGGATCAGCGCACCGGCGATGCCGGCTTCGACCGCCTTGAACTGGCGCGCCATCAGGAACACATTGGCGCCCAGGCCGATCGACCCGAGCAGGACGATGACCATGGTCTCCAGCGCCGGCAGACCGATCAGTCGGGCCAGGCCCAGCATGCCGAGCGGCAGGACGACGAGCTTGAGGCCGGCGATGCTGGCGCTCACCCGCCACTGCGCCCGCAGGTCGTATTCGGCCAGGCTCATGCCGAGGGCGACGAGCGCCAGCGGCATGCCCGTCTGGCCGAGCATTTTCAGCGGGCTGTCGATGATCTCCGGCAGCGCGGCACCGCTCAGGCCGCAGGCCGTGCCGCCGAGAATGGCGACGACGACCGGGTTGCGCACGACGCCGGTCAGCGTCGCCCACAGCCCTTTCAGCGACAGGCGGGCGTGGCGATACCACTCGGCCGAGATGCTGATCAGGCTCCACAGGATCAGCGCGTTGAAGACGAGGACCAGCGCCACCGACGGGATCGCCCGGTCGCCCAGCGCGGCCTTGGCCAGCGGCAGGCCGAGCATGATGTTGTTGGAGAAAATGCAGCCGATGCCGAACACCGTCTGGGCCAGGCCGTCGAGCCCGAACAGCCTGGCCGAGACCAGCCGGCCGACGACGAAGGTGGCGAGGCTGGCGCCGAAGTAGGCGACGAGCAGGCGGCTATCGACCGGCGGCAGGTTCGACAGGTCGCTCATCATCCGGAACAGCATCGCCGGCAGCCCGACGCTGAACACGAAACGGGTCAGGTGCTGGGCCATGGCCGGCGGCCAGCGGCCCACGCGCATCAGCAGATAGCCGGCGAGGATGAGGGCGAACAGCGGCGCGCCGAGGGCCAGCTGGTGCAGGAAGGCGCTCATCGGCCGGCTCGGCTCACGCCCCGCCCGCGAGCGCCGCGGCAACGGCCTGGCCGAGTTCGGCGGTGCCGGCCGTGCCGCCCATGTCGGGCGTGCGCGGGCCGGCCACCAGCACGTGCTCGATGGCCTGCATGATCGCGTCGTGGGCGGCCTGGTAGCGCGCGTCGCCGTTGCCGAGGAAATCCAGCATCAGCGCCGCCGACCAGATCATCGCGATCGGGTTGGCGATGCCCTGGCCGGCGATGTCCGGGGCCGAGCCGTGCACCGGCTCGAACAGCGACGGGAAGGTGCGCTCGGGGTTCAGGTTGGCCGACGGCGCGATGCCGATCGTGCCGGTGCATGCCGGGCCGAGGTCGGACAGGATGTCGCCGAACAGGTTGGAGGCGACGACCACATCGAAACGCTCCGGGCTGAGCACGAAGCGCGCGGCCAGGATGTCGATGTGGTATTTGTCCCAGCGCACCTCGGGGTAGGCGCCGGCCATCGCGGCGACGCGCTCGTCCCAGTAGGGCATGCTGATCGCGATGCCGTTCGACTTGGTGGCGGCGGTGAGGTGCCGCTTGGGGCGGCGCTGCGCGAGGTCGAAGGCGAACTTCAGGATGCGGTCGGTGCCCTGGCGCGTGAAGATCGATTCCTGGATCACCGTTTCGCGGTCGGTGCCTTCGAAGATGCGGCCGCCGATCGACGAGTACTCGCCCTCGGTGTTCTCGCGGATGACGTAGAAGTCGATGTCGCCGACCTGCTTGCCGGCCAGCGGGCACGGGATGCCGGGCATCAGGCGCACCGGGCGGACGTTGGCGTACTGGTCGAAATCGCGGCGGAACTTGAGCAGCGAACCCCACAGCGAGACATGGTCCGGCACCGTGGCCGGCCAGCCGACCGCGCCGAAGTAGATCGCGTCGAAGCCCTTGAGCTGCTCGAACCAGTCGTCGGGCATCATCTTGCCGTGTTCGAGGTAGTAGTCGCAGTGGGCCCAGTCGAAGGCGGTGAATTCGAGTTCGAGGCCGAACCGGCGCATCGCCGCGTCGAGCACGCGCAGGCCCTCGGGCATGACTTCCTTGCCGATGCCGTCGCCGGCGATCACCGCGATTGTGTGTTTCATGGGGGCGCTCCTCTGGAATGGACGAATGTCGGATGGGCATAGCTTAGAGGCCACAGAAATATTTACAATCCGCTCAAATGTGAATACGGCGAATACGATTCGTGAACGCTAGACCTCAACTGGACGATCTGCGCCTGTTCTGCGTGGTGGCCCGCAACCGCAGCTTTGCCGAAACCGCCCGCGAGCTGGGGGTTTCCAAAGCGGTGGTGAGCAAGCGCATCGCGCTGCTCGAGGCGGCCGTCGGCGAAAGACTGTTCCACCGCACGACGCGCAACGTGCTGCTGACCGCCCAGGGCGAGATCGTCCATCAATGGGCGCAGCGCATCGTCGAGGATGTCGACCTGATGGGCGAGGCGATCTCGCGCGAGAAGGCGGCGCCGAGCGGACTCCTGCGGATCTGCTGCAGCACCGGTTTCGGGCGCAACCGGCTGGCGCCGGCGCTCTCCGAACTGGCGCGGCGCTTTCCGCAACTCGAGATCCAGGTCGAGCTGTTCGACCGCCCGGTCGATCTGGTGGACGAGGGTTTCCAGCTCGACATCCGGATCGGCCAGGTGCGCGAGGGCAACGTGATCAAGCGCCGGATCGCCCGCAACCGGCGCGTGCTGTGCGCCTCGCCGGCCTATCTGGCGCGCTGCGGGACGCCGCAGTCGCTGGACGAGCTGAAGGCCCACCGCTGCATTCCGATCCGCGAGCGGGACCAGGATTTCGGACGCTGGGAACTCGACGGGCCGGACGGCCCGGTCGCCATCAAGGTCAGCGGGCCGCTGTCGGCCAACAACGGCGAAATCGTCCGCCAGTGGGCCATCGACGGCCACGGCATCATCCTGCGCTCGACCTGGGATGTCAGCCGCGAGATCGCGGCCGGCGTGCTGGTGCCGGTGCTGCCCGGCTATTTCCAGCAGGCCGACGTGTGGGCGGTCTATCCGTCGCGGCTGTCGGTATCGGCCAAGGTCAGGGTCTGCGTGGAGTTCCTCGAAGACTGGTTCGCGCGGAGCGGGATGAGCGACGGCCCGTAACGCTACCAGTTCGACTGATTGTGCTGCGGGCTGTCGGCGTGGCGGCTCAGGAAGTCGCGCAGGTGCTCGACGAAATAGGCCACCCTGGCCGACAGGTTGAGCCGTTCGAGATAGACCGCATACACGTCGGCCGGCGGCGTGTCGTAGTCGGCGAGCAGCTGCACCAGCCGGCCGCTGCGCAGATACTTGGCGACGTCCCACTCGGCGCGCATCAGGATGCCGTGCCCCTCCAGCGCCCAGTTGAGGGCGACTTCCCCGTCGTTGGTGCTCAGCCTGCCATGCACCTTGATGGTTTCGGTCTGCTTGCCGCGGCTCAGGCGCCAGTTGCCGTAGGCCGATTCGTTCTGGCGCAGCACGATGCACTGGTGCTGCGTGAGGTCGTGCGGATAGACCGGCTGGCCGGCGGCGCGCAGGTAGGCCGGCGAGGCGCACAGCAGACGCCGGTTGGCGGCGATCTTCTTGGCGATCAGGCGTGAGTCGGGCAGCTCGCCGAAGCGGATCGATACGTCGATCGCTTCGTCCGGCAGGCTGATCGGACGGTCGGTGAGGTGCAGCTGCACGTCGACGTCGGGATAGGTTTTGGTGAACACCGAGATCGCCGGGCCGATGTAGGAGCGGCCGAAACCGAGCGGCGCATTGACCCGCAGCAACCCTTTCGGCGCCTCCCGGCTGCTCGACACCAAGCGCTCCATCTCGTCGATGTCGGAGAGGATGCGCAGCGCGCTCTCGAAATAGACCTCCCCTTCGCCGGTCAGGCTGATGCGGCGCGTCGTCCGGTTGAGCAGGCGCACGCCGAGGCGCTCCTCGAGCTGCGACAGGCGGCGGGAGACCGCCGGCGGGGTCAGGTTCAGTTCCCGCGCGGTCGCCGCGAGACTCCCCTGT
>SSSX01000387.1 GCA_015657735.1 Zoogloeaceae bacterium | reverse complement strand
GAAGGGCAGGTCGAGGCACATCTCCTGGATCGTCCGCAGCGCCGCCTGGGCGCTGAAGCCGGGCAGGTTGTGGTCGCACAGGATGACGTCCCAGCTCTCGCGCCGCAGCGCCTCGCGCATGCCTTCCTCGGAAGCGACCTGAAGGTAGGTCGGGGCATAGCCCGCATTGCCGAAACGGTGCAGGAGGAGAAGTACGTCGTTTTCCGAATCCTCGATGAACAGCAGGCGGATCGGCGGCTTGGCCTGGCTGCCCCGGGAGGGCGGGGGGGCGTCCGGCTTGAGGGCAGTGGACATACGCGTTGTGCGGGCTGCGTGAAAGGGGCGCTTTGTTTATAATCCGGCCCTCGCTCGGGCCTGCCATGCTTTGAAGGATAGTGCAGCCCGGCCTTTGTCGTCCATGCGTATCCGGGTTTTCACGGAGGCGGCAAAGGCTGGCGACACCGCCGGTGTAGCTCAGTTGGTAGAGCAGCGCACTTGTAATGCGAAGGTCGAGGGTTCGATTCCTTTCACCGGCACCAATGGATTCAAAGAGATAGGCCGATCCGCGAGGGTCGGCCTTTTTGCTGGGGTTGCGCGGGGCTTGCGTCTCCGGCGCTGCGGTCCGATCAGACATGCACGGAATCTTGGGCTATATCATCATCGGCGGATGCGTCGTCGTCGCGCTGGTTGCGGGGGCGTCGTTTGTGATCGACATGCGGCGAAGCCAGCGGGGTGCCGAGAAGCGGCGCCGGCTTTCGTCGCACTTGAGCGGGAAGTGATGCAGCCATGAGAACCAATCTGCGGGTACCGTTTGCCGACAAGGATGAGGCCAAGCGCCTCGGGGCGCGGTGGGATCCGGCGAAGAAGCTGTGGTACGTCCACAACATCGCCAATCTTGCGGCCTTCGCGCGCTGGCTGCCGGCGGGCACCGATCCGACCGGCGACGCCCCGCCGCCACCGACGACGGCCGCGCCGGTGCACACCGGCGCGCGGTATTTCGTGTTGTCGTGCGATTGCCTGCCGTGGGTCGGCTGCCCGCAGTGCGGCGCCGCGGTCGATGCGCGGGGCTGGCGTGCGTGACGTGTGCCGCTGTTCCGGTTTTTTGGCGCACTGCAAAATAGTTCTTGACTCGAGTGATCGGGTTGTCTAATATGGCGTTTCTCCGACGCGGGGTGGAGCAGTCTGGCAGCTCGTCGGGCTCATAACCCGAAGGTCGCAGGTTCAAATCCTGCCCCCGCAACCAGTTTCAAGCGTCAAGGCCCAATCACTCAGGTGGTTGGGCCTTTTTGCTTTGCGGCGCGCGAAAGCGGGCAGCGTGCCTGCTGCCGGCGCCGGCTCATTCGAACTTGTAGCCGACGCCGTAGATCGACCGGATCGGCGGGGGGAGGTCCGGTGCCGCGTGTTCGAGCTTTCGGCGCAGGTTCTTGACGTGGCTGTCGACGGTCCGGTCGGTGACGATGCGGTGATCGTCGTACAGTCCGTCGAGCAGTTGTTCGCGCGAGAACACCCGTCCGGGGGCGCGGGCCAGCGTGCGCAGCAGCCGGAATTCGACCGGCGTCAGATCCAGTTCGACCCCGTGGTAGGCGGCGCGCCAGGCGACGTCGTCGAGGACCAGCGGCAGCGGGGTGGCGCTGGCTGCGGCGTGCAGGCGGCGCAGCACGGCCTTGCAGCGGGCGACGACTTCGCGCGGGCTGTAGGGCTTGCAGATGTAGTCGTCGGCGCCGAGTTCGAGTCCCAGCAGACGGTCGATCTCGTCGACCCGGGCGGTCACCATGATGACCGGGGTGGCGCTGAAGGTGCGCAGCTCGCGGCAGATGTCGAGTCCGTCGCGGCCGGGGAGCATCAGGTCGAGGAGCACGAGGGCCGGCTGCGTGGCGCGGATGGCCGGGATCACGTCGGGGCCGTGGGCGATCCACGTCGTCGCGTAGCCGGCGGCCTTGAGGTAGTCGGCGAGGAGGGCGGCGAGCTTGGGTTCGTCCTCGGCGATGAGGATGTGGAGCGGGCTGTCCATGGCTTAGCTTTCGATGAGCGGAAAACGCAGCGCCACCCACACGCCGCCGAGCGGCGATTGATGGGCGGTGACGGTGCCGCCGTGGGCCTCGACGATGCTGCGGCAGATCGCCAGGCCGAGCCCCGAGCCGCCGGTGGCCCGGTTGCGCGAGATCTCGCCGCGGAAGAAGCGCTCGAACAGCCGCGGCAGCATCGCGTCGGGAACGCCGGGCGCCGAGTCGAGGAAGTCGATGCAGGCGTGACCGGCGTCGCGGCGGGTGACGATCTTCAGGCAGCCGCCGGGATCGGTGTAGCGCAGGGTGTTCTCGACGAGATTGCGGAACAGCTGGCCGAGGCGGTAGGCGTCGGCCGAAATGACGAGACCCGGCGTGAGCGCGGTGTCCAGCGTGAGCCGGGCGGCGGCGAGGCGCTCGGCGCAGGCCG
>SSSX01000386.1 GCA_015657735.1 Zoogloeaceae bacterium | reverse complement strand
GGTGCTGGTCGGCCAGCTGCGCGACCATCTGGCCGCCGGCTGGCGACTGGCCGGGCATCAAGACGACGCGGAGGCCCTGCTCGGGGCGCTTACCGTCGAGCACCGGCTGCAGCCATTCAACCCCGATTATTTTCCGGTCGACCCGGCATCCTCGCGGCTCTTCACCTACGCCCACGAATGGCGCATCGCCGACGACCGTCCGGCGGCCGGTAGCAGTCTCGCCGCGCCGGCGCGCGACGAGCCGCTCACCCTCGCCGACCTTGCCGGCTTCCTGCGTGATCCGGTCAAGACCTTCTTCCAGCAGCGCCTGCGCGTCGATTTCGGCATCGACGACCCGGCCAGCGACGATCACGAACCGTTCGACCTGGACGGCCTGCAGAAGTGGGAGCTGTGGCATGAACTGATCGCCGCGCAGGCCGAGGCGCTTCACGACGGGTCGTCGCGCGAGGACGCCCTCGCCGCCGGCCTCGAACGCATCCGCCGCCGCGGCGAGCTGGCCGCCCGCGCCTTCGCCGACGTGATGAGCGACGAACTGGCCGGGCCGATGGCCGACATGTTCGAGCGCTACGCCGCCGGCCTGGCCCGCTGGCCGCTGGCCGCCGCCCACGACGAGGAAGTGCGCCACGGCCACGCCGGCCTCCGGATCGACGACCGCCTCCACGATCTGCGCCACGCCGCCGACGCGCAGCGCGGACGGGTGGTGCTGGAAACCAGCGACGCGGTCAAGAACGGCAAGTATCAGCGCCACACTCTGGTCAAGCACTGGGTCGCCCACCTCGCCGCCCATCTGGCCGGCGGGCCGCTGACGACGCTGATCGTCAGCAAGGCCGGCGACGTGACGCTGGAGCCGCTCTCCATCGACACCGCCCGGGCCCACCTCGACGCCATCCTCGACGCCTGGCTCGACGGTCAGACCCGGCCCTTGCCGCTGGCCGTCAAGACCGCCTTCGGCTGGCTGGCCGACATCTCGGGGGGATCGAGGAACAGCGCCCCGACGATCTACGCCGGTGACGGCTACGCGCTCGCCGGCGAAGTCGAATCCAGCCCCTACCTGCAGCGCGCCTGGCCCGACTACGCGGCGCTGACCGCCAGCGGCGAATTTGCCCACCTTGCCGAAACCCTGCTGAGGCCGCTTTACGAGGCGACCTTCGCCCGATCCGGCCGGGCCCCCGTCCGACGACGGAGGACGCGGCATGATGCCTGACACCCTCGACCCGCTGCGCTTCCCGCTCGGCGGCAGCCGCCTGATCGAAGCCAGCGCCGGCACCGGCAAGACGTTCACGATTGCCGCGCTCTACCTGCGGCTGGTCCTCGGCCACGGCGCCGAGGCCGCCTTCGCCCGTCCGCTGACGCCGCCGGAAATCCTCGTCGTCACCTTCACCGACGCCGCGACCAAGGAACTGCGCGACCGCATCCGGGCCCGCCTGGCCGAGGCCGCGGCGTGGTTTCTCGACGCCAGCGCCGGCGCCGACGAGCTGCTCCACGACCTGCGCGCCGACTACCCGCCGGAGGCCTGGCCGGCCTGCGCCCGCAAGCTGCAGCTGGCCGCCGAGTGGATGGACGAGGCGGCGGTGTCCACGATCCACGGCTGGTGCAAGCGCATGCTCGGCGAGCACGCCTTCGACAGCGACAGCCTGTTCAGCCAGAACCTCGAAACCGATCAGGACGAACTGCTCGCCGAAGTCGTCCGCGACTACTGGCGCAGTTTTATGTATCCGCTCGACGCGGCCGCCGTGCGCCAGCTGCGCAACTGGTGGGCGACCCC
>SSSX01000050.1 GCA_015657735.1 Zoogloeaceae bacterium | reverse complement strand
GCGGCCACACCTTCGGCAAGGCCCACGGCGCTGGCGACCCGGCCCTGGTCGGGCCGGAACCGGAGGGGGCGCCGATCGAGGCGCAGGGCCTGGGCTGGATCAACAAGTTCGGCTCCGGCAAGGGCGGCGACGCGACGACCAGCGGCATCGAAGGCGCCTGGAAACCCAACCCGACGCAGTGGGACAACGGCTATTTCGACATGCTCTTCGGCTACGAATGGGAACTGGTCAAGAGCCCGGCCGGCGCCCAGCAGTGGCGGGCCAAGGACGTCAGGCCCGAGCACATGATCCCCGACGCCCACGATCCGTCGAAGAAACATGCGCCGATGATGACCACGGCCGACCTGTCGCTGCGCTTCGACCCCATCTACGAGCCGATCGCCCGCCGCTTCCACCAGGACCCGGCCGCCTTCGCCGACGCCTTCGCCCGCGCCTGGTTCAAGCTGACCCACCGCGACATGGGGCCGAAAGCGCGCTACCTTGGCCCGGAAGTGCCGGCCGAAGACCTCATCTGGCAGGACCCGGTGCCGGCAGCGAATCACCCGCTGATCGACGCCGCCGACATCGCTGACCTGAAGGCCAAGGTGCTGGCTACGGGCCTGAGTGTCAGCGAGCTGGTCGGCACCGCCTGGGCCTCGGCCTCGACCTTCCGCGGCTCCGACATGCGCGGCGGTGCCAACGGGGCGCGCATACGCCTCGCGCCGCAGAAGGACTGGGCGGTCAACCAGCCGGCGCAGCTGGCCAAGGTGCTCGGCGTGCTGGAAGGCATCCGGCAGGACTTCAATGCCGGGGCGAGCGGCGGCAAGCAGGTATCGCTGGCCGACCTCATCGTGCTCGGCGGCTGTGCCGCCATCGAAGCCGCCGCCAAGGCCGGCGGCCAGGCGGTGACGGTGCCCTTCGTGCCGGGCCGCAGCGATGCCACGGCCGAACAGACCGACGTCGCCTCCTTCGCCGTCCTCGAACCCGAGGCCGACGGCTTCCGCAACTACAGCAAGGCGGCCTACACCGTGTCGGCCGAGGAAATGCTGGTGGACCGGGCGCAACTGCTGACCCTGTCGGCGCCGGAAATGACCGTGCTGGTCGGCGGCCTGCGCGTGCTCGGCGCCAACGCCGGCGGCTCGGCGGATGGCGTGTTCACCCGGCGCCCCGGGGTGTTGAGCAACGACTTCTTCGTCAACCTGCTCGACATGGCAACGGTCTGGCAGCCGGCCTCGGCCGCCGCCGATCGCTTCGAGGGCCGCGACCGCCAGACCGGCGAAGCGAAGTGGACGGGCACCCGGGTCGACCTGATCTTCGGTTCCAACTCGCAGCTGCGCGCCCTGGCCGAGGTCTATGCCCAGGCCGACGCCGGCGAACGCTTCGTCCATGACTTCGTCAAGGCCTGGAACAAGGTCATGAACCTGGACCGCTTCGACCTGCGCTGAGTTCGCGGGCGCGTTCCGGCCGCCCCGGGCGGCGGCCGGAACGCCGCCCCAGCCGTCCTTCGGGCGGCTGGGAGCGCCTGTCGCCAGCAACCCCGGCCGGCCGCTTGCCGGGGCCGGCCATGGGGTAGAATGCGGCCTCGTCCCATCCCCGGTGCGCCGCATGGAAATCCTCGCCCAATTCATCGATATCGTCCTCCACCTCGACAAGCACCTGGCCATCCTGGTCCAGCAAT